>JAUMUB010000007.1:0-18223 GCA_030530905.1 Bifidobacteriaceae bacterium
ATACCTCACTTCTGAATTAATTTAAGCAAGTGAGGTATTGTTTTATATGACAATGCTTATTTGTACAGTGTTATCGGGTATGTACAGTGAGAAGTAATCGTTAGAAGAGATAAAAATATACTTCAAAATACTTGTAATAATAGTGTGGTTAAAGCTCGAATTTGCACACCGTAATATTGTATTTTAAGGTTTATCTGTTATAATCACTGCAGTAAACACTGGAAAGGGTATGTTGATGACTATTAAAACACGCGATAAGAAGCATATTTTTGGAGCGTTCTTGTCTGTGGTGTGCTTTGTATCATGCGCTTTAATAGCAAATATTCAAATACCGCAAGCCCAAGCGGTTTCTTGGCAGGCATATCAGCAAAAAGTTCAGAGTAATAACGATTTAAAAGCAAAATTAGCTGGCGTAAACGCTGATTTAGCTAATTTAATTCTACAACTTGATGATTTAACTTCTAATCAGATTCCAGCAGCACAGCAGGCGGCTAATGCTGCAGCTGATTCAGCGCAACAGGCTCAGCAGTTAGCTGACTCAACTAAACAGCGATTGGAATCAGCTCAAAAAGATAAGGAAACATTAGAAGAAGAAATCCAAAAAACTGGCGAAGACTATGATGATGCTAAAGAGGCTGTTGCCAATATGGCTCGTCAGCAGTTCCATGGCTCTGACGCATCTGATGTGATGGAAGTTGTCACTAATTCAGCTACCACACAGCAGTTTGTTAATAAGATGCAGTCCGATGCCGCTGTTACCAGGAGTGAAGCTAATGCGGCTAATGATGCTGCAGATCAGTTAAATACTTCAATGACCCGTAAGCAGCGTTTAGTTGCTATCGAGAAGCTTATTACTGATTTGTATAATCAGGCAGCAGCGCAGGCTGCGAGTGCTAAAAAGGCATCCGATGAGGCTAATGCTAAGAACGAACAGCTCGAAGCGTTGCGTCAAAAAGGAACTCAGCAGCGTTCTCAGTTGGAAGCTCAGATTAGCAGCTTAACATCGCAGCAAGCTCGTGAGGCTGCTGAAATTGTTGCTATGAAATCTCAGATTGATAGCTACAACACTGGTGCATACACTAGTGCTAATCCAAATGCAGGTGGTAGTCAGCAGGTTACTCCTTCAGGTAACACTTCCGCTCCATCTGGTGGTACTGGTGGTGGCAGTGCAAGCGGCATGGATTACGCAGTTCCAGGTGGATGCCCTGAACGATCCACGTTCTGCTATGGCCATAACACCGGAAACACTATTGGTGGTGCCGCATATCCTGCGCGTCAGTGCACCTTGTGGGCTTATATTCGCCGTTCACAGTTAAGCTTGCCGGTTGGTTCTTATATGGGCAACGGTGCTGACTGGGCGAATACTGGTCGTCGTTTAGGCTATTTAGTAAATCGCACACCTCATGTTGGTGCTGCTGTTGTGTTTGCTCGCGGTCAAAGTGTTGGCGGTCATTGGACTGCAGATAGAACATATGGACATGTGGCTATTGTGGAACGTATTAACGCCGATGGTTCAATTCTGATTTCTGAAGGCGGTACTGGTTTCAGCACATTCCCAGCATATGAGACTTTGAGTAACCCTGGTGCTTATGAGTATGTTCACTATTAAATTGAGAACGATTATTTAAGTTTTTAAAGTTGTGCGTCGGTGATGTATCTCATCGGCGTACAATTATATGTAGGTTATATTGTTGAAGGAATATTGTGGCAAAAGAACAAGGCACATCTATTATTGCGCAAAACCGCAAAGCTCGTCATGACTACAGTATCGAAGATAAGTATGAGGTTGGTTTAGTGCTTACTGGTACTGAGGTAAAGTCGCTTCGTATGGGTAGGGCTTCGCTTGCGGAATCTTTTATTACGATTGATCGCCGTGGTGAGATTTGGCTTGAGGGTGCTAACATTCCTGAATACTTAAATGGTACTTGGAATAATCATGCTCCAAAAAGAAAACGCAAGCTGCTTCTTCACTCGGAGCAGATCGCAAAATTAGCTCGTCAAATCGAAGCAAAAGGATACACAATTATTCCGCTAAGTCTATATTTTAAAGATGGACGTGTTAAGGCTGAAATTGCTTTGGCTCGCGGTAAGAAAGAATATGATAAGCGTCAAGCCTTACGTGAAGCTCAAGATAAGCGAGAAGCTTTGCGCGAAATGCGATATGCGAATATGCGTTAGCGTAAATATACTGATAATACTTTTATGTAAAAATTAGCAGTATGAGTTTTTGCGATTATTGTTTAATTATTATTCAATAATAATTCAGCTAAGGCGTATTCTCGTAAATTATTAAACTAGTAAATTGCATAAAATGCGATATTAAAAGTTTCGTTAAAACACTCGTTTTATGCTTTAGGGTTTGTTGTAAATCTAATAAATATTTTCTCAAATAATAATTGTGTACATCTTTCTGTAATAAAAAATGCGTACTATGAAAGCATGATGAGAAGTGTAAGAAGAATAATATTAGCTATATTATGTTCTGCTGTGCTTATGGTGAACTCAGGTTGTGGTACTAGTGATGTACCTGCCGTGGACCCCGATATTGCACGCAGTTATGATGTAAGCAATATTCAGGAAGACTCTAGTATTTCAGCGTTATTGCCACAAAATGTTAAAGATAAGAAGATCTTAGTGGTTGCTGCAAACGCAACATATGCGCCTGCAGAATTTTTAGCAAGTGATGGTAAAACACCTGTTGGCTATGAGATTGATTTAGGTAAGGCTTTAGCAAAAGTTCTAGGATTAGAATACAAGTTCGTTGACGCTCCATTTGAATCAATTATCCCTGCAATCGGATCAAAATATGATATTGGCTTATCTGGATTTACAGTGAATGCTGAGCGTATTAAAGCTGTTGATTTTATCACCTATGCTAATGCTGGATTATCTTTTGCAGTTAGAAAAGGAAATCCTACTCACGCCTCTGTTTCTAATCTTTGTGGAGAGCGTATAGCTGTGCAAGTTGGAACTGTTGGTGAAACACAAATGTACGATGCGCAAGATACATGTAAAGCAGCAGGAAAACCTCAAATACAGTTATTGCCATTTTCTGGTCAAAATTATGTAACTACTTCGCTTGTAGCCGGTCAGGTTGATTTGATGTATGGTGATACTCCAGTTATTGGATATTCAATCAAACAAACAGGGAATGAGTTGGAGCTTATTGGCGAAGATCAGGATTCTGCGCCAATGGGAATTGCAATTGAAAAAAATAATACCGCGATGGTTAATGCTGTAAAAGCAGCGTTAGACAAGTTAATACATGATGGAACCTATGGGAAGATTATGAAGCAGTGGGGTGTATCTAACATCATGATTGCTAATCCACAGGTTAATCCTAAAACACAAGAGTAATTCTGTAAGTGAGATGACATGAAGCAAGAAGAACAAAAAACATTACAAATACCAAATAAAATTAACGCTTTACCAGTGCGTCGTCCAGGACCTATTATCGCAGGTGTGATTGTGGGTATTCTCGCATGTTTATTCGTAGGTTGGGTAATTACTAATCCAAGATTTGAATGGAATATTGTTTGGAAGTACTTGTTTAATGAGAACGTGATTGCTGGTATTTGGTGGACTTTGTGTTTAACCGCGCTATCTATGATTATCGCAATCATATTATCGATAATTCTCGCAATGATGAGGCAGTCAACAAACCCTGTTTTGCGTTCGGTAAGTTGGTTCTACATATGGTTCTTCCGCGGAACCCCAATTTATACGCAGTTGGTTTTCTGGGGCTTGTTCTCCGTGCTTGTTCCAAAATTCTCGATAGGAATCCCATTTACCAACGTTGAATTCTGGTCTATTAATTCAGCAGATGTGATAAACGCTTTCTATGCTGCAGTTATTGGTTTAGCGCTTAACGAGGCAGCATATTTATCTGAGATTGTGCGCGCAGGTATTGAAGCTGTTGATAACGGACAAGAAGAAGCCGCTAAAGCTCTTGGTATGAGCCACGCGAAAATGATGCGACGAATTATTTTGCCACAGGCAATGCGCATTATCGTGCCACCAATAAGCAATGAGGTTATCAGTATGCTAAAAACCACTTCGCTAGTTATGGCAGTGCCGTTTACGTTAGACCTGCAATTCGCAAGTAATGCTATTGCAAATCGTATTTATAAGCCTATCCCATTATTATTAGTTGCAAGTTTCTGGTATTTGCTCATCACCACAATTTTGATGATCATTCAATCACAGTTAGAACGTTATTTTGGTAAGGGTTTTGAATCTCAGCCATTATCTTCCAAGATTGACACCGATCGCACTTCTATTGATTCATATAACGTGAAAGAGCAGAGCGAAATTAATAAGAAAAACGATGCGCGACTACTTGGATTAAATGCTTAAGGGGTATGATAATGACACAAGAGAATAATCAAATTGCTGTAAAAGCAGTGGAAGTTCATAAAGCTTTTGGTAATTTACATGTGCTAAAAGGGGTTAATTTAGAAGTTGAATCGGGTAGTGTAACCGTTATTCTTGGCCCTTCAGGCTCTGGAAAATCAACGTTTTTGCGTTTAATCAATCAGTTAGAAACTCTTACAGGCGGCAGTATTTATATTCAAGGCGAGCTTATTGGATTCAAGCATGTTCAAAAAAATGGTGAGGATATGCTACAAACCTTGTCGGATAAAGAAGTTGCTCGTCAGCGCGAAAAGCTTGGTATGGTTTTCCAACGTTTTAACCTATTTCCGCATATGACTGCTTTAGAAAATGTGATGGAATCGCCAGTACATGTGTTGCACATGTCAAAATCAGAGGCAAAAGAGATTGCAACACGAGAGCTTGAGCGAGTGGGTTTGCAAGGACGTTTTGACCATTATCCAAACCAGCTGTCGGGTGGCCAACAGCAGCGTGTGGCAATTGCGCGTGCTCTTGCCATGAAACCGGAGATTATGCTATTTGATGAGCCTACTTCAGCGCTTGATCCTGAGCTTGTTGGAGAAGTGTTAAATGTTATGCGCACACTTGCAAAAGCGGGTATGACAATGATTGTTGTAACACATGAAATTGGATTTGCGCGTGAGGTTGCAGACCAAGTTGTGTTCATGGATAAAGGCGTGGTAGTTGAAAAAGGTGGTGCAGATATTATCGATCATCCACAAACTGAACGCTTCCAAGAGTTCCTTAATAACGTTTTATAAAACGTTTTATACACAAGTTGTGTTCGTAATAGCTGTAATGTTTTGCGTGAACATTGCAGCTATTTTTAAATAGGTATCTTTTGTATAGGTGTACACTTTTAGTTTGCATTTAGTGCGCAGCTCTACATATACTAGTGTTTTATGTGTGGAATTGTAGGATATATTGGTGAAAGTACTTGCGGTAAACCTTTAGAAGTATGTTTGCAGGGTTTGCAAAGGTTGGAATATCGTGGGTATGATTCAGCAGGCGTTGCTTTGGTTAACAACCAGATGACACAAGTTGCCGTTCGCAAAAAAGCAGGTCGCTTATCAAATCTTATAGATGATATTCAGCGTGAGTCACTGCCTGAAGCGATTGGAGCTATCGGTCATACTCGTTGGGCAACAAATGGTGCACCAAGCGATGTTAACGCACATCCTCACACAAGCTCAGACGGTCAAATTGCTATTATTCACAACGGTATTATTGAAAATGCGAACACGTTAAAAATCGCGTTACAATCAGAAGGATATGTTTTTTCTTCTGGAACTGATACTGAAGTTGCTGCAAAACTTCTCGGTAAAATAGCTCAACTTGTTATTGAAGAAACAGGTAAGCCTGATTTATTTGAAGCATTACGCCGTATGGCGCGTATGCTCACTGGTGCTTTTACAATTCTTGCGGTTGATGTTCGTCAGCCGAATATCGTGGTTGGCGCTCGTCATGATTCCCCTCTGGTGGTTGGTTTAGGACAGGGAGAGAATTTTCTCGGCTCTGATGTTGCAGCTTTTGTGGCTTATACTAAGGAGGCTATGGAATTAGGTCAGGATGAGGCCGTGTGTATTGACGCGCATAATGTGACTGTTACAGATTTTTATGGTAATGAAGTGCACGATTCTCATCGTTTTATTATTGATTGGGATGCAACTGCTGCAGAAAAAGGCGGTTGGGATTCTTTTATGAATAAGGAGATTCATGAGGATCCAGCAGCAGTGCGTGAGACTTTGCTTGGTAGGTTTAACACAAAAGGCGATATTGTGTTAGACGAAGTGCATATTGATGAGGAAGATTTTCGCTCAATTGACAAGATTATTGTAGTGGCTTGTGGTACTGCAAGCTATGCTGGTTTAGTTGCAAAATATGCAATTGAACATTGGGTGCGTATTCCTGTTGAAATTGAATTAGCTCATGAGTTCCGTTATCGCGATCCTATTCTCACATCGCGCACTCTAGTTGTAGCAATTTCACAATCTGGTGAAACTATGGATACGCTTATGGCGTTACGCCACGCGCGCGAGCAGGGTTCAAAAGTATTAGCAATTTGCAATACTCAAGGCTCAACAATTCCTCGTGAGTCTGATGCTGTGCTTTACACTCACGCAGGACCGGAAATTGCAGTGGCTTCCACAAAAGCTTTTGTTGCTCAAATTACCGCTACCTATTTAATCGGCTTATATTTGGCGCAGGTTAAGGGCACTATGTTTAGAGATGAAATTCATCAAATCATAGAGCAGCTTAATGCTATGCCGGACAAGATTCAGCATGTGCTTGACACTCAATCTGAAGTTGTTTTAGAAGCTGCTAAAGCGATGAAGGATGCACATTCTTTCCTCTTTTTAGGTAGGCATGTTGGTTATCCAGTAGCTTTAGAAGGGGCGTTAAAGCTTAAGGAAATAGCCTATACGTTTACAGAAGGTTTTGCAGCAGGCGAGCTTAAGCATGGCCCTATCGCATTAGTTGATGCTGGAGAACCTGTTGTGATAATTGTGCCATCAGCACGTGGCCGCAATACGCTTCATAATAAGGTTATTTCTGCGATTGAAGAGGTGAAAGCACGTGGTGCTTACACGATTGTTATTGCGGAAGAAAACGATCCAGATGTGAACAAGTATGCTGATGTTATTTTCTGGCGTCCATCGTGCCCAACATTATTAAGCCCCCTTGTTGACGTGGTTCCATTACAGCTGTTTGCTATGGATATTGCAACTTTAAAAGGTTTTGATATTGATAAGCCACGTAATCTTGCTAAATCAGTTACGGTAGAATAAACGTGGTTATTTGGGGTGGTTTGAGTCAAGCACAGAAAATACGCTTGCAATCTCAAAAGTTTCGGCAATATTCTCGTTTTGCTAAGCATGAGTATGAGTTACCAGAGTATGCGCGGCAAATGCCGCCAACACGTCATCATCGTTGGGTTTTAGAAGAGCCTACTATTGATGCATCGATGTCGATATTGTACGAAGATGAGCGCATTATTGTGGCTGATAAACCTCATGGTTTGGCAACAACGCCTCGAGGTATGTGGTATAAGCAGACTGCGCTTATGAAGATTCGTGACATGTATCAGGATGAGAATATCGTTCCCGCTCATCGTCTTGATCGCATGACTGCAGGTGTTGTGGTGTTTGTACGTCAAAAAGAGGTTCGTGGCGCTTATCAAATGTTGTTTCAAGAGCATAAAACCACGAAAGTGTATGAATGTTTAGCACCTTGCGCTCCTGTTCGTTCACCTCTTGTTGGAAGTGTTGAATTTTTGAATAAGCCGCAAGTATTCCCTTTAATACGCCGTTCTAGAATTATTAAAGAGAGAGGCTTTATGCAAGCTTTTGAAGTATGTGGGGAAGCGAATTCGCAAACGCTAATCACAGCTCCAGATGATGAAGCAGTATATGGTATACAATATTCTCGTAGGGGATTTCCGCACGTGGCTTATCGCACTTATCGTTTGTATCCGCTAACTGGAAAAACACATCAGCTTCGCTTACATATGAGTGCTATAGGTTTACCAATTGCAGGTGATGATTTTTACCCAGTGATCACTCAACGTCATCCGCAGGATTTAGATCATCCGTTGCAGTTAGTAGCGCGCACATTATCTTTTACTGATCCGATCGACGGCACTTATCGTGAATACGTTTCACAAATACCGTTAAGTTGGTGATTGAGTTAATCGGGGGAGTACTGTGCAATACATTCGCAAATGCTTGGCACTGTTGCTAGTGTCCATATGCTTATGCTTTGTCGGTGGATGCCAGCCACAGGATACGAGAACGGTTGTTCACGTGTGGTCTTGGGATCCGATTATGAAAATTCTTGCCCAAGATTTTGAAGCTCAAAACCCTGATATTCGCATTGATATTGATGATGATGGTGGTTACGATAATCTCAATTCAGCTATTCAGAATGGGTATAATCTTCCAGACGTGGTACAGCTTGAATACTATGCGTTACCTCAATATGTTGCTAGTGATCAAGTATTAGATATAACAAAATCAACAGCAGGTTATTCCAACTTTTACACTTCGCAAACATGGGCTTCAGTGGTCAAAGATGATGCAGTATACGGTGTTCCTATGGATGCGGGTCCTGTTGGATTCTACTATAATCAGTCTGTTTTTGAACAAGTAAATATTGATGCATCTAAAATTCGCACGTGGAATGATTTCTATTATGCTGCTAAAAAATTGAGGTCCATTGGCGTGTACATTGCAGCTGACGCGGGTGACCCTAACTTTTTTAACGCAATGATTTGGCTTAATGGCGGCCAACCTTATACGGTTTCTTCTAAGTATTCTCGTATTTCGTTGAAATATACTACTGATTTGAGAACTCGTGAGTTTATTAAATTCTGGCAGCGCATGATTGATGAGGATTTAATCGACACTTCCACAAATACTTGGGATGATCAGTGGGTTACTAAAGCGAGTTCTGGGCAGATAGCAACAGCTTTTTCTGGCGGTTGGGCTCCTTCCTTGTTTATGTCTAAAATGCTGGGCAATGCTGGATTGTGGAGAGTTGGGTACGCGCCCACAATTGATGGTAAGCGTCGTTCTACTCAGATTGGTGGCTCGGCGTTAAGTATTCTTAAAAGTACACGCAAGCCTGAGGCTTCTTTCCGCTTTATTGAATTTGTGTGCCACAGCGAAAAGGGTATTTCAAAGCGTGTGTCTGCTGGTGGTTTTCCTGCAGACTTGCAAACTCTGAATAGTTCTGCTTTTATGAATGCGACAACGCTTACGAATGATATGGGGCAGAGTGTTGCATATTTTGGTGGTCAGCAGTTTAACCGAATTTTGGTTGATAGTGCTCAATCGTTAACACGAAAGTTCCAATATTTGCCAATTGACATGTATGCTCGACTAGATTTTTCGAAAACAGTTGGCAAAGCATACTCGTATAGTAAGGCTTTGTTGGCGCAAAATAATGCTGAACGTTTAATTGAGAATAAAGGGTTAAACTATCAGAAAACAAGTGTGCCAAGTTTGAGTGTTGATAGAGTTACCTTGTTTGATGGTGTTAAAAATTGGCAGGATGATATTCGAGATTACGGATATAATCAGGGCTTTTACGTCAACATTCAATAAAGCGTAATAGTAATGCGCTTTAGTAGTTATTCGCTTATATCGTGAATTTTAATACTGGTAATATTGGTGAATATTGTTGCACTAATATTAGGAACGCGCCCTATTTTTATTGTAAATCGCTAACATTCCTTTGAAGATGAGGTTCTCATCATATACGTCAATGCAGGATGATTCTTGGGCAACAAGTCTGCCTAAACCGCCTGTTGCAATTACTTGAAAATCTTGTGGTATTTCAAGTTTGAACTGTTGAATAATTTTTTCGATACCGCCAATAGCATTGTAGAAAAGACCCGCTTGCATTGCTGTTTGCGTATTCGTTGCCATAATAGTGTTTGGCTTGGTGATTTCAACTTCAGGAAGCTGAGCAGTATTAGTCCATAAGGACGCTGCGCTGGTGTGAATTCCTGGGGCAATAAGTCCGTTGATAATTGTTCCCTGGTCGTTTACGAAATTAAATGTGGTTGCTGTGCCGAAATCGGCGACAAGCGTATTGCCGCCGTACTCATAATATGCGCCAGCGCAATCTGCAAGACAATCTGCGCCTAAGGATTTAGGATCGTCAATATGAATGCCAATACCCGTTTTCACTCCAGGCGCAACAACAAGAGGGTTGATGTGTAAATATTTTTTAATCGAATCACGTAAAATATGTAATATTTGTGGCACAACTGATGTGATAATCACATCTTCGATGTTTTTAGCAGTGCATCCTGAGAGTTGAATAAATTGTAAGAGGGATACGCCGTATTCGTCACTGGTTTTATTGCCAAAAGTGCTTAGTCGGTAGGTTGCAACAATATTGTTATTTTTGATAAAACCGAAAACAATATGAGTGTTGCCAATATCGATTGCTAATAACATGAAGCACCTCTTACATTAATAGTTATTATGTGTTTTATTGTAAACGCAGGTGTGGTTCTTAAGGCATTCTTTTACGCTTACAAAAATCTGGGGTGAGTATGTTATTTATGATGTTCTTTTATACGGTAATAGTGTTGTCGATTAAGCTGCTGGATTGTGAAATGTTTAAGATGTGCATTAATTGAGTGTTTAGTGGAGTTACGCCGCTAGAATAAGTAATTAATAGTGGTTGTGAAGTATGTTGTGAACCGCTTTGAGAGAAGGAATATAAATGAATATAAACGCTGTTAATAAAAAGCGCATAATATTGTGGGTTGCAGTAATTATTGTGTCGGCTCTTTTCGCATATAGTGCAATTGCAGATTTACATCCGTCTACTCAAACAGAAGCAAAGGGTTTTACTGTTCCTTTAGTGGTGAATGCTAAGGGTCTTAATGTGAAAAAGGGTACGAAAATCCCTGTTCGTGCAAAGGGTAAAGAAACAAAATCTCAGAAACCTGTAGATACCACGTTTTATGCTGCTTCAGATACTGGTATTGATTTACAGCCAGGCTCGTATACGCTTACGATAGTTGCTTCTCCAATAGCGGAAGATGGAACATTGTATGATGTGCAGAATGCTACAACAAAAGTAGATATTTCAGAGGATGGTAAAGCTGATATTGAGCATGAGCTTACTATTGACCCTATTCCTGCGCAAGATGTGACCGATGAGCAAATTGATGAAGCGTATAAAGCAGCAAAGAATGGTGATGAGGATGTCGATAAGCTTAATGATCTTAAATTAAAGATTATAAGGAATCGAGTCAAAGCCACAACAGACGAAAATAGTGAATATTATTGGTCACATGCAAACAATAGTCCTAATACTATGGAAGTTACTGGTAAGCACTTCTATGAAACACCTTATTTTTATATTGATGTGCCGGCTTGGTGGGATCCTGATAATTGGAAAGCTAAACAAGATAGTGATGTCTCGTGGACTGTTTCTTATATTTTTGTAAGAAACGAATATTACACTTTGGGAGCCGCTATTTCGTTTTTTGTTTCAAAGACTAAGGAAGATCCATGGCCTGATAATGTTAGTCCAACAGTTTACATCGGTGAAACAAGTGATGGTCAATATGTGTTTGCTGGTTATGATGCAGCAGCTACTATTCTTTCACACTTAACAATCACACCAAAGTAAATTCGGAAATATATTATTTTACTTTTACAGAATTCGAAGTTATGCGAAATTTTGTAAAATAATTTGCTGATGAGTACAGCGTATATGGCACAGTCTGCGCGTGAAAACATATTCTTTCGTGAGTTCAACAATAGTATTAATCATCATGACGGTAATGATTGCTGATATTGTGGTAAGGTTTCATGTATGAAAGGTTGGCCTGGAGAACCGCAGATGCAATATGATGTAGTAATTGCGCAAGATGCGGCTGCTAAAAATGTTAATGCACCTGTGAAGCATGTGATGTTCGACTTCGGCAATGTGCTTGTTTACTGGAATCCTGAAGATGCGTTACTTTCACGCTATGATATGGGTTTAATTGATCAGTTTTTAGACAACGATATTTCAGGGTTCTACGATGCAAACGACCTTATGGACTCAGGCGAAAGCATCTCTGACGCTGTTGCCTACGTGCGAAACAATTATGGTGAGTTCTGGGCAAGCATGTTTCAATACTATTTAGATAATTTTATTGATTCCATTCCAGGAGTTGTGCCGGGCGCTCGCAAACTGATTGAGGATTTGAAAAATGCTGGGGTTGGAGTGTACGGTTTGTCCAATTGGCATCAGGATACGTTCGCTCAAGCGCAACAGTATTTTCACATTTTGCAATCCTTAGACGATTCTGTAATTTCTGGCCAAGTACATATGCGTAAACCCCATGAGGAAATATACGAGTTTGCGCTACAGAAGTTTAATATTCTGCCAGAGCATACGCTGTTTGTTGACGATAAAGCAATGAATATTGTAGGTGCGAATAAGGTTGGTGTACGTGGTATCCGATTCTTAAACCCTCGTGTTTTGCGCTCGAACCTCATCGAATTAGGTGTTGATATTCCGCCTCTTATTGCATAGCTCTTCTAAAGAGTGAACCTTATGATAGTAGGGTAGGATTGCTAGGGTAGTTTATAGTATGAAACTTTTTAATCGTGCGCGGAAATTAGCGCATATGTAAGTGAGTGAGTATGCTTAAAGTTTTATTTGCTGGTACACCTGAAGTTGCTGTTGAACCTTTGCAAACATTGGCTCAGGATGATCATTTTGAAGTTGTTGCAGTTCTTACTCGTCCTGATGCTCCACAATCTCGCGGTAGAAAATTGAAAGCAAGTCCTGTAAAGCAGGCTGCAATCGATTTAGGTATTCCTGTTATTGAGCTTGATCCTAAAGATGAGGATTTTATTCCAACCATTACATCTACTGGAGCACAAATTGCGGCAGTGGTAGCTTATGGCAAGATTTTAAAAAAACCTGTTATTGAAGCAATTCCTATGGGTTGGTTTAACCTGCATTTTTCCTTGCTACCTCAATGGCGTGGTGCAGCTCCTGTGCAGCGTTCTATATGGGCTGGCGATGAGATTACTGGAGCTACAGTATTTCGCATCGGTGAGGGTTTGGATGATGGTCCAACATTAGGCCAGTGCACTGTTGAAATATCTTCGCACGAGTCCGCTGGGGAATTGCTCAGGCGACTCTCACATGACGGTTCTGGTCTTTTAGCGTCCTGCTTACAAGGGTATGCTCAAGGAGTAGTGCAGCTTGTAGAACAGCCACAAGGTAGTTTTGAAGTGGCTAATAAAATTACTGTAGAGGATGCTCATATTCGTTTTAATGCTCCTGCTTTTGCTGTTGATCGTCAAATTCGCGCTTGTACTCCAAATCCTGGTGCATGGGGTTATTTACATGCTGATGCTAGTGAAGATGCGCAAGTTTTTCATGTGATTAGTGCACAAGTTGATGAGCATTATGAGCAAAATGTGCCGCAAGGCAGTTTGATAGTGTCAAAAAAACATGTTTGGGTTGGCACTGCTCAGGGTGTTTTAGAGCTTCTTGAAGTAAAAGCTGCTGGTAAGAAAGCTATGAAAGCTGCTGATTGGGCGCGTGGCGCTCGCTTAGCGCAAAACGCATATATTGACTAAACAGCTGAAGTTTGCTTATTAGCGTGCGCATAGCAAGTATGGTATGCGCACGTGTTATTTGCCTGTTAAATCTTGTGTTTGCGGTTTTAGATTAGTTGAAAAAATCCAATACAAGACGAGCATCACGAGTGTTTAACACGTGAGGTGCGGCGGCTTGCGTTTTTGGTTTAGCGCAAAATGCGATTCCTAAGCCTGCTTCTAAAATCATAGGAATATCATTTGCACCATCACCCATAGCGGCTGTTTGAGAGAGTGGAATATGTAATTCCTGTGCCCATTGGTGTAAAGTGCGCAACTTAACATCACTAGTGATTATCTCGCCGAGAGTTTTTCCAGTAAGTACGCCGTTGTTCACTTCTAATCGGTTTGCAAGAGTGTAATCAATATGAGCTTCAGCTGCTAAACGGTCAACAATCTCGTGGAAGCCGCCAGAAACCACACCGACCTTCCAATCATGCTCGTGAAGCGTATTGATGAGTTCAATCATGCCATTTGTGAAATGTATGCGCTCATATACTTTATCAAAAACGCTTTCAGGTAAGCCTTGTAAAAGTTGAACTCGCGTTGCTAACGCCTGTTTAAAATCAAGCTCTCCAGCCATTGCGCGTGCTGTAATATCTGCAATACGATCGCCAACTTGTGCAACCACGCCAAGCTCGTCAATAACCTCTTCGTCAATAAGTGTGGAATCTACGTCCATTACAAATAAGCCGTGCTTGCTTAAAGTTGGGGTGTTAAGAGCTTGCAAAGATTCATTCGTCATAGTATCGATTTTCCGAAATCATTGCGACAATGGACATTATGAATATAACGCTTGCTACATCAGCACAAATGTGTGGTACAGATACGAATAGTTTTATTGGAATGCTAACACAGTGGTTAGTGAATATTATGGACACTGTTGGCGGTGTTGGTGTGGCTATTGCAATTGCTGCTGAATCAATTTTTCCTCCAATTCCCAGTGAGATAATTCTTCCTTTAGCGGGTTTTAGTGCAGCGCGAGGAACATTACATGTGGTAAGCGCAGTATTGTGGGCAACCGTGGGTTCGCTAGTTGGAGCTTTATGTTTGTATGCGATTGCGCGGCTTATAGGCTTAGAGCGTTTAGTAAAACTTCCAGGATTGAATAAGGAAGATATTGAGAAAGCGAATAAATGGTTTGAAAAGTATGGTGGGTGGTCTGTGTGTATTGCTCGCGTTATTCCAGTTGTGCGCTCACTCATCTCTATTCCAGCTGGGTTTAATCGCATGAATTTGCTGCACTTTTCATGCTGGACTATTGCAGGTTCGCTTGTTTGGAATACGATACTTATTGGTGTAGGTTATGCTTTAGGTGACCAATGGTGTTCCATTCTCTCAGTGCTAGACGCTGTTGAAAAAATTGTTATTGCTCTAGTGGTATTAATTTTCATTGCATATGTTGTATACCGTATTCGTAAGAATTGTGCTAGAAAAGGCGAAAAATAGGCGCTATACTAAAAGCGTATGTTAAGTGTCTTATGCTAAAGCTGTAGTGTTAGGAGTATGCGCGTATGGACGATAATATTCCTTTATCAGAAAAAATAGCAAGACGTAAGCAGGAGCTCAATTCAATTGAGAATGGTGATCAGTCTGCAAGAGAAAAGAATAACCTAGATTGTGGATGCTGTCTTGAAGATGAGCAATGTGATGAGTCTGAAAAGTCACAAGCCGCGTGTGCTTGTGAAAGTTCGAATAATCACAAACATGTTGAGGACGTTCTTATTGAGAATAAGAAGTTGCAGTCACGTAATCAGGCTTTAGCTCAAGCTTTGAATCGCGCTGGAGCCGAATTAGAAAAAGCAAAATCTCAGCTGCAACAGTTTGCTCAAACGCCGCAGAATTTTGCAACGCTGGTACGCATAGACTCCGTGCAGTTTGATAAAGATAATATTCAACATGCTTTTGCAGAAGTTTTATTCAATTCTCGCCGAATGATTCTGCCAATTAGTCCGCAGTTAAAAGCATCCACTCTCGTGTGTGGGCGCAGTGTGATCGTAAACGAGAATATGGTTGTTGTTCAGCAGCGCGATACGGATATTTTAGGGCGTGTAGCAATTGTTAAAGAAATATTGCATGACGGCAGACTCATACTCGTAGATTCGGCGGGCAACAGATTCGTGGCACAAGTTGCGGGCGCACTAGCTGATGTTCAGTTGCGTGAAGGTGATAGGGTTACCACTGATAATACGTATCGTATTGCGTTAGAGCGTTTAGAAGATGAGCAAGATGATTCACTTATCTTAGAAGAAGTGCCAAATATTAGTTTCAAAGATATTGGTGGTTTACAAGAGCAGATTGACCGTATTCGAGACGCGGTTCAGCTTCCTTTCGAGCATAGCAAACTGTTTAGTATGTATAATTTGCGAGCGCCAAAAGGTGTGCTGTTGTATGGTCCTCCAGGAAATGGTAAAACGCTTATTGCTAAAGCTATAGCTCATGAGTTGGCTTCAGGGGAAGCGAGCTTATCTCACGAGGGTTCTAAGCCTAATAGTGTGTTCTTGTCGGTTAAGGGACCTGAGCTGTTGAATAAGTTTGTGGGTGAGTCGGAGCGTTTAATTCGTGCTATTTTTGAGCGTGCTAGAAAATTAGCTCAGGCAGGTCATCCGGTTATTGTGTTTATTGACGAAATGGATTCGTTGCTTCGCACGCGTGGAAGCGGTGTTTCAAGTGATGTGGAAACCACTATTGTTCCGCAGTTTTTGTCTGAACTTGATGGTGTGGAGCAGTTAGATAATGTTATTGTTATTGGCGCTTCTAATCGTATTGACATGATTGATTCAGCGGTTTTGCGTCCTGGTCGTCTTGACGTGAAAATTCGTGTGGATCGACCGCAACAAGTGCAAGCACGTGCTATTCTTACGCATTATATTAGCGATGAGATTCCTATTGACTCATCTTGTAACGCTGAAAGTATTATTAATCTTATTGTTCAAGATGCGTATAAGCGTGATAGTTCGCGCGTGGTTGCGCGCGCGCAAACTGATGATGGTAATTGGCATGATTTGTATTTTGCTGATGTTGTATCTGGCGCATTGTTGAAAAATATTGCAGATCGTGTTAAAACGCAAGCTGTTAAAGCGAGCGTATTGCAAAATAAGTCGGTTCTGGTTGATTCGTTTATGGCTTTGCAGGCGGTACAGTCTGAGTTTGTGGAGACTTGGCAGGCGCTTCGAGATGTTGATGCGCGTCAATGGTCGAAGATAAATGACGTGTTTGCTGGTAGACTTGTGAAACTCGTAGCAGTTGAAGGATAGTAGCTGTTATGTGGGAGATTTCAGCGAATACGATTGGCACGGAAACTGAGTATGCGATCACGCAGGGTGAATTGTATGAGAATTATGTTGCCTTAAGTTTTGACGTGATCAGTCAAGCGGGTGATGAGAACGCTCGTTCAATTCGTTGGGATTATCGGCAGGAATCTCCGATTCGGGATGCAAGAGGTTTTAGTCTGCCTCGCTCTAATGCTCATCAGGATATGCTAACAGATGTGCCACAATTGCAGATAACGAATGTTGTGGCGCCAAATGGTGGCAGAATGTATGTGGATCATGCACATCCAGAATATTCTGCGCCTGAAACAACTAACGCTTTTGAAGCACTCCAGTATGATCGCGCTGGTGATGCGTTGATGAAGCAGTCTATTAACCGCTTATGTGCTCAAAGCGGTAAGCTGGTGAGATTGTATAAGAATAATGTGGATGGTAAGGGTGCTAGCTGGGGTTCGCACGAGAATTATTCTATAAGTCGTAAAGTTTCCTTTGAGCTGCTATCCCAGTTGATGACTTTGCATTTTGTTTCCCGTCAGCTGTACACGGGTTCGGGGCGCGTAGGATTAGGGGAGCGTAGTGAAAGCGCGGGCTTTCAGCTTTCGCAGCGCGCTGATTATGTGCAGTCAAAAGTTGGATTGCAAACCACGTTTAATAGGCCGATTATTAATACCCGTGATGAGTCTCATGATGTGGCAGGTCGTAGAAGATTTCATGTGATTGTTGGCGATGCGAATTGTATGGATGTTCCTTTTGTTCTTAAGCTTGGCACAACGGAAATTCTGTTGCGCGTGTTAGAGGATGACAACTTACGTCAAAAGGTTGAATCGGTAATTAACAGTTTTCAGCTTGAAGATCCTGTTGAAGCGTTCAGCCTAGTGTCTCACGATCTTAGCTTGGCGGAGCAATTGCCAACTTGGCAAGGTCAGCGCGTTCGAGCGTTGGATATTCAGTACGCGCTGCTTGACCTTGCCAAGTCGATGAGCGGCGGCGTGCTTGATGTGAACTCGCGCCGCAAGGTGCTTGAGTTGTGGGAGCAGGTGCTTGATGATGTCAGTGCCCTGGCTGAGGCTTATTCGGCGGCGCGAGCTGGGTGTGGTAACGTGTTCTCGTCTAACACCGCAGCACAAGTCGGGTGTGGTGCATGGTTAACCCCTCGTTTTGAAACCGCCGCTCATCGGCTTGAATGGTTATTCAAGTGGCAATTGCTTGAATCGTTGCGCCGTAAATACGAGTGTTCCTGGGATAATGCTCGACTTAGAATGTTTGATTTGCAATGGGCTGAGCTTAGCGATCAGGGTGTGTATGAGCGTGTTAAAAATAGAACAATGCGCCTTTACTCGGATGAGGATATAGCGTATGCGATGTATCATGCGCCAAAGTCTTCGCGTGCATGGTTGCGCTCTGCTCTGGTAAACAAGTTCCCTCATGACA
>JAUMUB010000007.1:18233-19436 GCA_030530905.1 Bifidobacteriaceae bacterium
GGTTTCTTGGAGCTGTATTAGTGTTCGCGGTATCAGTGGTGAAATACTGAGTTTGCCGATGAACAATAGTGTAAAATTCGCGTATTGTGACCGCCTTGAACAGCTTATCAATTCTGCTTCGAGTGCTGCTCAAGTGGTTGAATCGCTGTTGAAGTAAAACGTTTTCTCTACACGTTTTAAGCTGCTAAATGTATTTAAGCATGAATTTGATAAACCTTTTAGTAAACTGTTCTGTTTACATATTAGAATATTAGCTGATATAAATATGTTAATTATACGACTGATATTACTGTAATTGTAATAATCTACGCATGTGTGTGATGCATTTCTAATATGTGAGTTTGTTCATAGATTGTGAATCAGTGGGCATTATTGGTGTTTTCTTTGTTAAAATGTTTATACTTGAATGAGGATTTAAATGCATGTCACTGAATGGGGTTGAACGTGAATTTGCAGGAACTTGCTTTGGAAGTTGCTCGCGTTGTCTGTGAAGCAGGGGAACAGGCTTTTCGGGATCAATTAACTCCTACACACATGGAAGTAACTGATATTCCAGTTGATAGCGATGACTATTCAACAAATATTGATTCTAGACTAGTTGCGTTTATTGAAAACCGTCTTAATTATATTGAACCGTTTAACGGCTCGTGGCGTAATCGTCCTGAAAATCTTCAAATAGGAGAACGATACTGGTGCGTGGGTAATGTTGACGGCATTATTAACTTCAAACGAAATCTTGCTGAATGGGCTCTTACCGTATCCTTGTTTGAAGTAAATAACGAGGGTTCAGCACGCCCAATGATCGGTGTAGTACATGCTCCAGCTTTAGGAATTACTTATTTAGCAGTTCGCGATGGCGGTGCTATTCGTATTCGTAGTACAGAAGCAGGTGAGCGTCGCGAAAAAATTATCCCATCGACGACAAATTCTCTTCATGGATCTGTTATCAGCTATGGCATGTCTTTTATCCCGGAAGAGTCTCTTCGTGCATTGAACGTAGTTTCGCAGCTAGCTGGAAAGCCTGCTGATATTAAGCGTATTGGTCCTGCTTCGCTTGATCTTTGCCGCGTGGCAGACGGTACCTATGATGCCTATTTTGAACCTCATTTGCATGAATGGGATATTTCTGCGGTCTCTGCTGGCGCGCTAGTGGTAAGAGAAGCGCAAGGTCATATTCTGCAGTGGGATGGTTCTCACGTGCAT
>JAUMUB010000008.1 GCA_030530905.1 Bifidobacteriaceae bacterium
TTGTATGCTGAGCTTATGGTAGCTATTTACATCAACATAGTTTAGGATTGTATGTTACACGCAATCAGCGTTTAATCAGTAGGGAGAATGTATGGATTACGATGCATCTGCAGTATCGGCAGCTTATAAAACTATTTTGAATACTATTGGTAATATTGATTCACGAATTAGTTCGGCAATATCTCAAGAATTAGAAGATCAGAGGCATTCGTTGAAGTTGATTGCATCTGAAAATTATGCTTCATTACCAGTGCTAATGACAATGGGAAATTGGTTGTCAGATAAGTATGCAGAGGGAACAGTAGGTCACCGATTCTATGCAGGTTGTAAAAACGTTGACACGGTTGAGTTGGTTGCAGCTGAACATGCACGAGAGCTATTTGGGGCTGAATATGCATACGTACAGCCTCATTCTGGAATTGATGCAAATTTAGTCGCATACTGGGCAATTCTTTCTAAATATGTTGAAACTCCGGCTCTTGAAAAACTGGGCGTAAAGAATGTGAATGATTTAAGTGAAGCTGATTGGGCGAAGCTGCGGTCCGATCTTGGAAATCAGCGTGTAATGGGCATGAGTCTTGATGCAGGAGGGCATTTAACTCATGGATTCCGTCATAATATTTCAGGAAAAATGTTTGAACAGCTTAGCTATGGCACAAATCCTGAAACAGGTTTGCTTGATTATGAGTCAATTCGTAAGCAGGCGAAAGAATTTAAGCCGTTAATAATTGTTGCAGGCTATTCTGCATATCCTCGTCGAGTGAATTTTGCAATTATGCGTGAGATCGCAGATGAAGTGGGCGCAGTATTAATGGTTGATATGGCTCATTTTGCTGGTCTTGTGGCAGGTAAGGTGTTTACGGGTGATGAAGATCCAGTAGCACATGCTCAGGTTGTGACCACAACAACGCATAAGTCTTTGCGTGGCCCACGCGGTGGTTTAGTGTTATCTAATAAGGAATTTGCTCCTTATATTGATCGCGGATGCCCTATGGTGCTTGGCGGACCATTATCTCATGTTATGGCTGCAAAGGCTATTGCTCTTGCAGAAGCTCGTCAGCCTGAATATCATGATTATGCTCAACAAGTATGCTCTAATGCGAAAGCTCTTGCAGAGGGATTAATGAAGCGTGGTGTAACTCTAGTTACTGGTGGCACTGATAATCATATTGTGCTTATGGATGTTGCTAGTAGTTTCGGTCTTACTGGTCGTCAGGCTGAGGGTGCTTTATTAGATTCAGGTATTGTGACAAATCGAAATGCAATCCCACGAGATCCAAATGGCGCATGGTATACTTCCGGAATTCGCATGGGTACTCCTGCCTTGACTTCTCGCGGTCTTAAGGAAGATGATATGGATCGTATTGCTTCTATTATTGTTGAAGCTTTATCCTCAACTCAGCCTGCTTTGGCTTCAAATGGTCAGGCTGGTAAGGCGAAATATATTCTTGATAAAAGCATTTCAGACCGCGTACATGATGAGGCTGATGAGATCGTATCAAAGCACCCATTGTATCCTGGTTTAGAACTGTAATAATAAACACCTTTTATGGTTGCACGCACGAGTTAGTTGTGATGTGCAACCATAATTGTTATTAAGAGTATGAGTATAATACTACTGATAATAATTATCTAAGAATATTGATGAGTAATAGTTATGTATGCTTTTGTTCCTAAACGTTGTGCAACATCTCATAAAATTATGTATCATGATCGAGTTAAAGCGTTGCAGGCTGCTGATGCAATTCAAATTGAGCGCGGCACAATGTTATGGACGTATAGGTGTGAGTATTGTGGAACGTGGCATTTATCTCATCATGATCCTGATGCTCGTCGAATAACTATAGCATATTCGAGAGTATCAAAGAAACCAACTTCAAGAAAGCGCGGGTATAAACCCCGTAGAAGATAATGAGTTGGTTGTGATATTTTAGTTTGTAAGTTTTATTGAGTTTGCATTATTTGATATTGGGAGTGCTTGATATTGTTGGCACTCCCAATTTAAAGATTATAGTTCGAATCCTTGCGCTTTTGCGTGTTGTAAACCTCTGTGCGTGACATCAGTATTGGTTGCCTTGTTGGCTATTTGTGAACTAAATGGATCTACTGGCGTTGCAGTATTTCGTAGATCATAGTACTGGTGTACTTCCTTATCATACTGATCAAGTCCATTGAGGATTTCTTCGTCATTAGCATATTGATTGGCGAAAAAGAATTTTTCTGCCTTCATTCGTGGTTTAATTGTAGGGTTTTGATCCGGTTTTCCAATTGCTAACCCTAAAACAGGATATGTGTATTTTGGCAGGTGTAATAATTCAATCATTTGAGGTATGTCGTTGAGAATTGAGCCAAGAACAACACTACCTAGTCCGAATGATTCTGCAACTGTCATCATCGCGCTTAACGCTAATACTGCATCGTTTTGTGCTTGTGTAAAGCGGTATCCTTGATTAAGCGTGTAATTGTCATCGGTATCATTAACACCTTTTGTTTGCGCAATAATGGTGTTACGATGTTCATCAAGCACAAAAATGTATAGTAAGGCTGCCTCAGCAATATATGGTTGCTTTCCTAAAGTTGCAATAGCTTCTTTAAGCTTTTGATCTTCAATGCGGATTGCAGACCAATCGTTTAAAAATTCACTTGATGGCGCATGAATTGCTGCTAGTTCTAATTGTGATCGTGTTTGATCGTCAATAGTATCAGTAGTAAATTTTCGTATTGAACGTCGTTGAGTTAATAGTTTAATTGTCTCGTTCACGATTGCTCCTTAGAATGCATATAGCATATACATATATTTTGCGCACAACTGCGCTAGTACACAATAGTATAAAGTCATATCAAATGTGAGTGAATTATTGTTCATAATATAAAAATAGGTATACAATAATAGAAACTGTAACGCATAAACAACGTGATGAAGGTGTGCATATGCAATCCGTACAATGTGGAAGTTTAGTTCTGTTACGTCATGGGGAAACAATTTGGAGTAAGTCAGGTCAGCATACAGGGCACACTGATATTCCTCTTACTGAAAACGGGATTGCACAAGCAAAAACTGCTGGTATGCGCTTACGTGAAGCGTTCCCTGATGGTTTTAATGCTGATTGCGTGTATGTTAGCCCGTTGAAACGTGCTCAGCAAACTTTGGCTTACACAGGCCTAGGTGAGGGAACGATTTTACCTGAGATTATTGAATGGGATTATGGTAAAGCTGAGGGTCGCACTCGCGAGGATATTCACCAATTTATGCCAGACTGGGATATTTGGGACGATGGTCCAACAGCTCTTCCTGATACTATGCTTGGCGAATGGGAAGCTGAACTCGATGGTCAGGATTCTTTGATTGTAAAGAATGGTGAGGGAGAGAATCTTAATGAGGTTGCTGATCGCACTAGAAAAGCTATTGAATTAATTTTTCCTAAAATAAAGTCTGGTAATAATGTGCTATTTGTTGCTCATGCGCATGTGCTTCGTATTTTGGCAACTCAATGGATTAATGCAGATCCAATTCTTGCACGTAATATGAGGCTTGATACCGCGCATTATTCTGTTTTAAGTCTTTATAAAGGTGATAGTGTGATTGAGCATTGGAATATGTAGCATACTTGTTCAAGTGTTTGCGCAATTGTGACATGTTACTTTTGCACAGCAGGTGTAGTTTATTCGTGTAATATTTATACTCGAGCTGTTGAAGAACGTATTACAAGCTGCGCTTCAATTAGATTATAGGCTTCAGGAGTGTCGCCATTAATATAATCAAGGGTTTTTTGTGCGGCTTGTTTTCCTAAAAATACAGGGTCTTGATTAATTGTTGTTAAACCAATATCTTGTGCAAATAAGCTGTTATCGTATCCTATTACAGACATATCTTTTGGAATATTGTATCCGCTACGCTCTAGCTGGAATATGAGCGGTATGGCAATATTATCTTCTTGACAAGCGATTGCGGTAGGCGTGGTTGGAAGAGATAAAATTTGCGCAATAATATCATTGATTACCACATCATTGTTGGGTGTAGTGATTACATGCGGAGTAATATTGGCTTCTTTACATGCGCTCATGAAGGATTCAAATCGTTGTTGTACGCTGAATTGTAATGTTTGAGAAGGATTGGTGCGTACATATACGATTTGCTTGTGCCCGAGGGTGAGTAGGTGTCGAGCCATGAGTTTTCCACCTTGTTCATCATCAATGTTTACTGCTCCTGTAAATTGATGATTTTGTGGATTTGTGCAGTTTATACCGATAATTGGCACATTAATTGACGCTAACTGTTGCACTTCTTCTAAGTCAACGCTAAATGATGACACGATAACTGCGTCAACGTTTCTTCGAATGGGCAGCATTTGAAAGAAGTTTTGTCGTTCCCTTTTATTAGCTATTTCGAAAATGGATAAATCATAGCCTTCTTTGTGAAGTACATAATTAATACCTTCAATAATTGAGGCGGTGAACCATGAGCGAATATGGTCGCTTATGAGTAATGCAATTCGTTTTGTTTTTCCTGATTTTAGTGCAGCAGCTGAGCGTGATGTAGAAAAATTAAGTTCTTCTGCAATGCGTAGGATTTTTTCGCGAGTTGGCTCTGCTACAAGATCAGGGCGTGAAAAAGCTCGTGATACCGTAGAAATTGATACGCGCGCTTTTTGGGCAACATCTTGAATAGTTGATGTCATGTTTCTCCTACGTCATTGTTTGAACTGTGTAATTGTATGATACAACCATGTATATGAATTTCTATTTTCTTATATTACATATAAGAAAAGATTTAATATAACGTTGTAGTATATAATCAAATGTAGCTATGGCCTTTCAAATGTGAAATACTTATAACTACATGTGCATAATGCAATTATTCGATTTCTTCTGTTTTGTCAATTAACATCCAAGCGGTTGTGTCCTGTGGTAGGAGATTACCGCTGAACGATGTGGAAGACATGATAATTGTTCCACTTGGCAATGGGTACGATTCTGTGCCAAAGTTTGTGACACTGATAAAATACTTGGATTTATCAAGGCAAACTCGCTTGTATGCAATCACGTCATCACGTAGCTTCAGTAATTCGCAGTCAGTGTTCTTGGTAGCGGTTAAAACTTCAGCTCGCTTTAACAATACCTGCTTATACAAGTTAAGCATGGAATCATCTTGTTTCTCTTCCACATCTACCGCGAATTCCTTATACCATGTTGGCTGTGGTAAATGTGGTTTGCTGGTTTTACTGCTATTTTGCTTGGTGAAACCAAAGGATCCGCTAGTGATAAAGTCATCTTCGCCTTGTGCGTCAGCTGCAACCCATGGAAGTGGTACGCGGCAGCCATCACGTCCTTTTTGAATGAGATTCTTGCGTGTGAAGAATGCTGTTGGGTCTTCAAGCTGATCCCATGGAATATTAGCAACTTCAAATAAGCCAAGTTCTTCGCCTTGGTAAATGTAAATGGATCCAGGCAATCCTGCTTCCATCATAATTGCTGCACGAGCGCGCTTAGTTCCAAGTTGTCTATCTTCAACATATGTTTTTCCGTCACGCAATATCCAATCAAGTACAAGAGCATCATTTTGAGTTGATTGAACTTGTGGAAGCGCGAAGCGGGTGGCATGACGTGGAATGTCATGGTTGCTCATAACCCAAGTGGTAGTAGAGTCGCCTGTTTCTTTCGCACTGCTAAGACCGTTGGTAATTGCTTCTCTGAAACTTTTTGCAGACCATGCAGCCTTAGCAAAATCGAAGTTAAATACTTGACCTAGCTCATCGGTTGAAGCATATAAGTGCTGGTGTTCTGGCACAACCCAAGCTTCTGCAACAGCGAATCGTGGTGGGTTATATTCGTTAAATACTTTTCGCCATTCCTTGTAAATCTCGTGAACCTCGTTGCGATCCCAGATTGGGTGAGTGCCATCTGCAAGGCCAATACTTTGGATCGGGAATTTTTCTGCAATTTCTTCTAATGGCATACTGTTTAAGTCTTTTGCAAGACCATGAGCGACGTCAATTCGGAAACCGTCTGTGCCGTGATCTGCCCAGAAACGTAGGGTTGTGATAAATTCTTCATGCACTTTTGGATTGTCCCAGTTGAGATCAGGCTGCTCTTTCGTGAAGAGGTGGAGATACCACTGTCCGTCTTCCACTTGTTCCCATGCTGAGCCACCGAAAATCGCTTCCCAGTCGTTTGGTGGTAATTCTCCGTGTTTGCCTCGACCTTCACGGAAAATGTAGCAATCGCGTTCGGCAGATCCTCGTCCTGCTTTTAAAGCTGCTTCGAACATTGCGTGCTTATTTGAAGTGTGATTTGGTACGATGTCTACAATGATTTTCATTCCAGCTTCGTGCGCTGCTGCGACCAACTCGTCAAAATCGTCCATTGTTCCTAATCGTGGATCAACATCGCGGTAGTCGATGACATCGTATCCGCCGTCAGCAAGTTCAGAAGGGTAGAACGGCGAAAGCCAAAGGGCGTCCACTCCAAGATCGTGTAAGTAAGGAACTTTTTCTGTAATTCCTTTGAAATCACCTAAACCGTCCCCGTTGTTGTCTTTAAAGCTTCGTGGATAGATTTGGTATACAACAGCTTGTTTCCACCAGTCATCGAATGAATTATTGTATGTCATAACGCTCCTTTGCCTCATGATAGGTTTCTTGCACATCATTGTATTGTATTTTTTCATGTTTTGCAAACGTTTGCATTATATTTTTAGCAATATTTTTTCTAAGCAAAATAGTTAAAGAAATAGTGTTTTATAAAAAGCAGGTATGCGCTTTAATCTGCACATACCCGCTTATTTGAGTAATAAATATTATAATTTATTCATGAATCTTATTCATAACTTTTGCGAGAGAAAGCACGCGCTCTTGTTTGAAAACGTCCTCAGTATGAATAATTTCTTTATTCTCATTAGTTAAGGGAATACGCCAGTTAGGGTATTGTTCTCCAGAAGTGCCAGGTTGGTTTTGTGCGCGACGCTCACCAGTGCCATCAACTAATGCAGCTTGCAAAAGTAGTGAAGGTGATTCAAGAAGCAATGAATGCATACCCTCAACAATCTTCTGAACATTGTCGGAAACATGCTCAGCTTCTTCTTCAGTAATCTTATGCTTCTTAACTAGCAAATTAAGCATTGCGCGACGTTCATCTTCAGCACTCTTTTGGAACTCTTCAACAGTTCCAGTAAGAAGTTTGAGTTCTTCACGAATTTTCACATGCTCAAACTCAAGGTAGCCTGCAGTAGGAGGCATATCGTGAGTAGTAACTGAAGCTAATGCATACTTTCTATATGTTTCAGGATCTGCATAAGGGTTATGATGCTCAGGATCATATTGGCGAGTGAACCATTCAACAACCACGCCTAAAATGCCGTGTTCGCCTAAAACTTGTGAAACGTATGGTGGCACAGTACCTAAATCTTCACCGATTACAATACCGTTTGCGCGACTTGCTTCGATGGAGAGAATAGCAATAAATGCGTTCGCATTGTAATAAACGTATGTGCCGTCCTTAGCGGAATTGTTTGCAGGAATCCACCATAATCTGAACAAGCCGAGAATATGGTCAATGCGTACAGCACCAGCGTGAGCAAACATGGTATGCACCATTTCGCGGTATACTTTATAGCCAGTGTTCTCAAGATACTGAGGGTGGAATGGTGGCTGAGACCAATTCTGACCCTGCTGATTGTAGAAATCAGGAGGCGCGCCAACGCTTGCGCCTTGTGCGAAGCGTTCAGGAGACCACCAAACATCAGCAGCATATGCGTGAATACCAACAGCCATGTCTTGCATAACACCAATATTCATGCCGTTATTTTTTGCATCTTGCTGAATTTTTGTAAGCTGTTCTTGAGCAATCCACTGTAACCAGTAGTAGAAAGTTAGGAGATCCTTATGATCTTCACGAAGCTTAATAATTTCTGGTGAATCAGGTCGCATGGTTTCAAACCAAGTAACGTCCTCCTCCCATGGAGTACCCCAAACTTCGAAAGCAACGCTCCAAGTAGCAAATGCTGTCAAATCTTCTCCTGCTTGAGTGATGAAGTTCTTAAATTCAGCTTCGCGTTGTGCTGAGCGTGGGTGATTAAAAATAACCTCGAGAGCAGTACGCTTATATTTCCAAGACTCATCTAAATCGATAAGTTCTGGATTATCATTGCTATCTTCAACTGCTGCATGAGCTGCCTGCACCTTTGCCAATTCGTCTGCAGTTAACTCTGCATATTCCGCAATATTTTGTGGACGAATGTACGTATAGTTTAGGAATCTACGTGATTGAGGTAGATATGGTGAAGGTTCAAGTGGGGAGCAAGGTGCGTTTGCATGGATTGGGTTAATAAGCATGAAGTCAGCGCCGGACTTACTTGAATCATTAACTAAGGTGTTTAAATCAGCGTAATCGCCAACACCCCATGACTGTTTGCTGCGTACAGAATAGAATTGTGTCATCCAACCCCACTGTTGGCGTTTTTGCAAAAATTCTGGTAATTCAATACGCTCTGGTGCGCATAATACTGTTGCGTTGCAATTATTGTTACTGTCGTCTACTGTTAATTTGTGATATCCAACAGGAAGATCCGCTGGGAAAGTAAGTGATAATTCATGGTCTTCGTTGCCGTCAGAATTTACATGACATTTCAGAGAAATACTAGTACCATCTTCTAAAGTTAAAGTAGCCTTAATTTCAGTGTTCTTAGTGTGAATCTGAATTTGCTGGTCTTTACCTTGGAAATGAACAATAGTTGGCGCAATCAAGCGAGAAGATGATTCGCGATTATATTGTTCTAAGGAAGCCGCAATCTCTTTATCATCGTTTGCTGCAATACCAAGTGCTTGTAATACTTGAGTGATTACAGTATCAGTAATTTCAACGAAGTTGCCAGATTGGTCAATATATGATGTTGCTACGCCATATGCTTGTGCTAGTTGAATAAGCGGGCGAGCGAGTCTCTCTTTGCTCTCTTGCTGCTCAGCCATGAAATCTCCTTTGATAACAGCAAATCTACACTTAATTAATTTATAACAATATTAGTATAGTGTAAAATGAAATCGTTTGCACAGCGCGTTGAAAAAAAATTAGAAAATCGCAAAAAATCAGTATTATTACACCATAAAAACGTTTATTATTTATTAAAAAATATTATCAAAAATTTGGCATAACTTTTCTCAATATTGTTCCTTAAATAGGATAGAAAAATAGCAGACTTACCTTAGTGATTTTTTTAAAAAGCTCCCCGATTGTGAAGAAAACTTCATCCTCGGGGAGCTGTAATTACTATGCGAAAAACTATTAATACAATGTTGATTATTGCTCAATGCGTTTGAACACAATAAAACTATGTTCTGGCGCAACAATACATTCATTACTGTTCTGATCAATCGAAATCTTTGCATGTACATGCGAAGCATCGTCACAGAATAATGTGGAATCAGCAAGAATAGCTGAAATACCATGAGTATTAAGGTGCTGAACTGTATCGCTTGGATTGGCAATAATACCTAAATCTCCAACTTCAATCGCAATCCAGTTATTTTCACAAACTAGTGTATGACGCTCACCAGCATAAAGGATTGGATTCTTGGCGCGTAAATCAATAAGCAAACGATACCATTGCACAAGATTGCGCTTATTATATGCACGCTGCCAATCAAGCATATTGAGCTCAGGAGAAGAACGGAATGAATTATCGTGACCTTGCTTTGTGCGAGCAAATTCTTCACCAGAAAGCATAAAAGGAATACCAGCACTTGTGAGAATAAGACCAGCGCTAATTAAATTTGCATCAAGCACATCTTGCGTGTTAAAAGTATTTTCATCAGCGCTGTGGTGTAAGCTTAAACATAATTTATCCCAAAGTGTTAAATCATCATGAGCAGAAACGTATTGAATAAACTGTTGAACATCATTGCCATGAGCCTCAGTATTACGCCATGCATTATGTGCGTTGATCACATGTGACGCAAAAGCTTCGCTATTACCATTGACAAATCCTGACGCATAAGCGTCCATCACGCTACCCTTGATACTATCGCGAGTTTCATCACAGAACCAGCCGATGCGATGATCAAGCTGTAAACGATTGTCTTTATTTGCTAAACAGGTAGTTGAATCATCTAATTTAGATACGTCTGCTGCCCAAGGCTCTCCATACATTTGTACTTGCTTGCCTTGAGGTAATGAGTCAATTGCTGCACGCGCTTCATTCATGGTTTGTACGTCAATTAAGCCCATAAGATCAAAACGGAATCCGTCAATATGATATTCGCGAACCCAATAGCACAAGGAATTAATAATAAACTTCCTAAACATCGGGTGTTCACTTGCCATGTCATTACCGCAACCTGAGCCATTCACGAGGCTGTCATCATCCCAACGGCGACAAAAATATCCTGGGGCAACTTGTTCAAAAGCATTTTGTGCGACAAACATGTGATTGTATACAACATCCATAATCACACGCATACCTGCTGAATGTAACGCTGCAATCATTTCTTTACATTCTCTAATTCGTGTTACACCGTCATGAGTGTTGGTTGCATACGAGCCTTCAGGCACGTTATACAACATTGGATCATAACCCCAATTGTATTGTGAGAATCCTGCAATACCATCAGCGCAAGTGCTGTGATATTCTGGGGCTTCGTCAACAGATCCATAATCGTACATTGGCATAAGCTGCACATGCGTAACACCCAAATATTGTAAATAGGCAATACCAGTAGGGAATTGACCTTGATTATCTAAAGAAGTTTCTTTTTGAGTAAAAGCCTTATATTTAGCGCGGTACTGTTCTGGAATTCCACTGTGCTCGTCATAGCTGAAATCTCCAATATGAGTTTCCCATACAACAGTTTTTTCTAACGGGATAATTGGAGATACATCCATACTCCAGTTTTCAGGATTGGTATTAGTGAGATTTATTACCATGCTACGCTCAGAGTTTGCGCCTGCGCTGTAGCACCATGGATCAGCAGTACGATTAGATTCACCATTTTCAAAATCGATTACATAATCGTAAAAAATGTCCGAGTTATCACCATCAAGAATATATTCCCAAGCGCCGTTTTCAATACGTGTTAAAGTGTGCTGTGCAAATGGCAGCGATTGCGGATTGTCATCGTGGAATAATCGTAAGGTGACGGTTTGTGCTTTTGGTGACCAAATTCGAAATGTTGTGGCATCGCTAGTATAAAGTGACCCTAATTCGCCATCGTATACAGGCCATTGGCTTGGATTAAATTGCATAAACGTTCCTTAATAAAAGCCCTCAAGGAGTTTGAATCAATTCCTTGAGGGCAATATGTTCACATAGTAATTATATATTGCGCATTACTTAACAGAGCCAGACATTGATTCTTCGTAATAGCGCTGCATGATAATGAACAAAATCGCAATTGGAATGGAGACACATACTGCGCCTGCTGCGAATCGTGCATACCATTGGTTGATGTACTCCTTGGTGAGCATCTGCCAAAGGCCAAGAGCAACAGTGTAGTTATCTTGTGTTCTTGCGATAACCTTTGCCATTACGAAGTCAAGCCATGGGCCTAAGAAGCCTACGATTGCTTGGTATACAATCATTGGCTTACAAATAGGACAGATTATTCTCCAGAATACGCCCCATGAAGAGCAACCATCAAGATATGCTGCCTCATCAAGAGACTTTGGAATAGTGTCCATGTAACCCTTCATCACATAGAAGCCAGCGCCAGAGCCTGCTGAGTAGATGATAATCAAAGCAATAATTGTTGTGTTGCTCTGGGTCAAGCCGAATGCCTTCATGATGAAGTAGATTGCGACAACAGCCATAATGCTTGGGAACATACCAAGAATTAATGCAATATTCATGAATGAACGACGACCGCGGAAACGAAGACGCGACATGCAGAATGCTACGGATAACACAAAGAATAAGGAGATGATGCAGGTGAAGGTTGCCACGATGAAAGTATTGATAAACATGCGTGGGAAGTTCATAACATCAGTTTCTGTGAATAACTTAATGTAATTATTAAAAGTATATTCAGTAGGGAAGAATGTAGTTTGTGTTGGAGCGGTATTCTTGTTAAAACTTTCCAAGAATACCCACACAATTGGCAATAACCAAACAATTGCAGCTATTGCTAAGAAGATGTGAGTTGCAATATCACCAATAATACGACGAGTGCGCTGGTTGCGCCAAAATGGAAGCTTGTCGTCAACTGTGTTCTTTGAAATTGAATCGCTCATGAAACTCACCTAAATCCTTCTTCGTTCTTATATGATCCAGAGCTTCGATAAGTAACCAAAGCGACAATGGACAATACAATAAATGTCATAATACCGATAACTGCACCGAGGTTGTAGTTTGCCTTGTCAACAGTGAGCTTATACAGCCAGGTAATAAGCAAATCAGTTTTACCAGCACTATCACCGATTGGCGTTGGAGCGCCACCTGTGAGGAGGTAAATAACGTTGAAGTTGTTGACATTACCTGTGAAGGTTGTAATTAAGTATGGTGTCATTACGAAGAAAATATAAGGAAGGGTAACGTTTGTGTAACGCTCCCACCAGCTTGCACCATCAAGCTCTGCAGCCTCATACAATTCAGCTGGAACGTTTTGCAAAATACCAGTAATCTGCATGATGGTGTATGGAATACCAACCCACAAGTTCACAATAATTACTGTGACTCGTGCCCAAGTTGCGTTGGTAAGGAATGGAAGTGGTCCATCAATTAATCCTGCGTTAATAAGAAGGCGGTTAATTGCACCATCATTTTGAAGCATGGAGTGTAATACAAGAAGTGATACGAATTGTGGAACTGCGATGGACATGGAGAAGCATGCGCGCCAGAATCCCTTTAAACGAGTTGTCTTACGGTTGATGATCATTGCCATGAACATACCTAAGAAGAAGTTAAGGAATGTTGCAAAGAATGCCCATACTAAAGTCCATGCAAGCACGGACATGAAAAGACGAGGATTGATATCGCTACCTGTAGAAGCAAAAATCTTTGTGAAGTTTTCTAACCCAACCCACTTGAATAAGACAACATGATCTTTGTCGTAGCTAGTGAAAGCCATTGAAATCATGAATACGAGTGGCAAAATGCTGAAGATAATAATTCCCAACGTTGGGAAGAACATGAGTGCAACATGAGCTTTGTCATATGCAAGTGAGGTGATATCTTCTTTGATTGTTAACGGACGTAAATTGTTCTTAATTGCTACCTGGGCTTTATATGCGCTGCGCATAGAAAGGACTGCGCACAAGATAAGTAATAAGATAACAAAAATGGACATTACGGAGTAGAGTAAGATAACAACAGAGTTGTCGCCTTCTTGATACGTCCAGAATCCGTTTACTTTTACACGAGTTTGTTTTGCTTCACCGAGGGTGACGATTTTTGATAAGTATTTTTCACCTGAAGTGAATAAATAAGTAAAGCTTAAAATTTCAATTGCAAGGAAAAGAATACCCTTAACAATTTGTTTACGAACAAGATTTCCTAAACCGAAGATTAGGAGTGATAAGCGTGTAACGATATCGCCATTCTTCCATGCCTTAGCAGCTGAATATGGAGAAGGTTGAGTACCGTCTGCATTAGTTTTTGCCCGCGGTTTAGGGTTCTTGGTTGTTGCTATTGCGGATGCCATAGCGATACCTTTCACAAAATTCGATATATTACAAAGTGATGGGCTAGTGTCAGTAGCGTGTTTGTAACTGAACAAACTGTTACATTGTACAACTGACACTAGCCGATTCACATTAAGGAGAAAGCTGCAATATATGTCGTGTATTGAGCTTTATTAAGTTATGTAGTAATACTTATAAGTTACTTAATGCCTGCAAGTTGCTTTGCAAAAGCTTCAGTCTTTGCTGCAGCGTTGTCAGCGTTAATTTCCTTATTTGCAAGCTCAGCACCGAAGGTCTGAGTTGGATCCCAGAAGTCGTTCATCTGAGTGAGAGTAGACTGAAGGATAGAAGTATTTGCAATAGTATCCATCTGAGCCTTAGCTGCTGGGTCGTTCTTTACTAAGTCAGCTAAGCTGCGGTCGGTTGGAACAGTTGCACGTAATTCGTAATGCTTCTTCTGTGCTTCGGTGGAAGCGAGGAACGCTGCGACCTTAGAAGCAACTTCTGCGTTCTTGGAGGTTGGGTTGTATGCAATAGCCTTGGAACCGGAGAATGCCTTCATTTGGAAGGTGCCTGCATCGGTGGTGAAGGTAGGAAGCTGAGCTGCGCCATAGTTATCGCCTAATGCCTTCTTAGCATCGTTTGCTTCCCAAGTACCAGAGAAGTATGCATCTACAGTGCCGTTCTGTAAGCCTGCAAGACCAGAACCATTGTCATCGAGAACGAAGTTGGAATTATTTACCATATTTGCAAGATACTTTGTTACTGCAGTAGCGTTGTCGCCGAGCTTTACACCAGACTTTGCGTCTAAGCCGTTTTCGCCGAAGATTGTTGCGCCTGCGCCAACGTAGAATGCTGGTAAGTACCATGCGTTAGAAATGCTGAATGCTACTTTACCCTTTTCTAACATGGTGTCGAGGCTCTTAACATCTTCATCGGAGAACTTGGACTTGTTGTAGTACATGAACCAAGTGTTGCCGCTGAATGGCATACCATAATACTTGCCATCGGTGCCGGTGATGGATTCGATCATGGATTCGTCGTTCTGTTCTTTGAGCTGCTTTGTTGCTTCGTCGCTTAATTCGCCGATTGCGTCAGAGCTTACTAATGAACCTAACTGATCGTTTGCGAACATGTATACATCTGCTGCTGCGGATGGGTCTTGTTTTACGGTCTTGCTTGCATCAGCTTCTGCAACAACACTGTTCTTCCAAGTGATCTTGTACTCAGGATGTGCCTTTTCGAAAGCCTTTTCCATTACTGGAAGCCATGAATCAGAAGTTGCCTGATCTTCAGATGAAGACCAAACTGTCAACTGAATGCTATCGCTTGATGCTCCTGATTCACCACATGCTGCTGAGCCAAAGAGTAAGGCTGCGCAAAGTGCTGCACCGAAAACTTTTTTAATCATTTATATCTCCCTTGATCTTTCGTAAAGTGTTCTCATGTTAGATTAACTCGCATCATTGCTTTTACTTTTGTAAGTTTGCAACTCGTGATTAATCACTTCAAGAGAGCACTCTTGATCTCTTGCAATAGATAATATACAACATTTTGCACACGTATGCAAAGCGTTTTGCATATTGTTGTGTCTTAATTTTTTGATATAACAAAATCGATAAATACACCGTTATATTAGGGGCTTAATTGTTAAAAGAATATGTTTGTTTTAATGTAATCTATCGTTGTATTAAAAGTATTACTCTTTTTTAAAATTTATTGTGGTAGTAATCAACTGCGTGTTGATAATCTTAAAAAATTTCTATAAAAATAATATGTATACTAAGCGTTTAGCTCGATAAAATATGTTAATTTGATATACTGCAAATGAATATTATTTAAAACATAGATGTTTATTTTTTATAAAAAGTTACAGAACAGAATGTTCAGTTGAAAGGGCTTGTATGTTACCAAATACCCCGCAATGGCTTGAAGATGCCGTATTCTATGAGATTTATCCGCAAAGTTTTCAAGATACAAATAATGATGGTATCGGTGATTTGCAAGGAATAATTCAACGCCTTGATTATATAAAAGAATTAGGTGCAAATGCGCTATGGATTAACCCATGCTTTGATTCTCCGTTTAAAGATGCAGGGTATGATGTGCGTGATTACAAGAAGATTGCGCCGCGTTATGGAACGAATAAGGATGCTGAAGAACTTTTTGAAGAAGCTCATAAGCGAGGAATACGTGTGCTTTTCGATTTAGTTCCAGGACATACAAGTGAAGAGCATGAATGGTTTGTTCAATCGGCAAAAGCTGAGAAAACTCCATATGATAACCGCTTTATTTGGACAAGTAATGCATTTGAAGGAAGTGACATGCCTTTTATTGGAGGCGAGAGTGAGCGAGATGGAGCGTATATTATCAACTTCTTTAAATGTCAGCCTGCATTAAATTACGGTTTCGCAGCAAGAGATGAGCAAAAGCCATGGCAAGTATCAACTAATAGCTTGGCAGCAAACGCGACCAAAGATGCCATGGTTGAGATAATGGAGTATTGGCTTGCAAAAGGTTGTGATGGCTTCCGCGTTGATATGGCAAATTCGCTGGTGAAAAAAGATGATGGCCACAAGTCTGCAACCATTTCCGCATGGCAGTACATGTTTAATAAAGTCAAGCAGACATACCCTGAAGCAGTGTTTGTAGCAGAATGGGGAGCGCCAAGCGAATCATTTGAAGCTGGGTTCGATATGGATTTCTATTTAGATTGGCATTGGGAGGGTGATGGTAACGGATATCACCAGCTTACGCGTCTTTCATCAAATGCGCTATCAACAAACGATGATAGAAGTTATTTTGCTTCACATTCCAACACTAGTATTCAGGCTTTTTTGAAGGACTATTTACCTCAGTATCAAAGTGCTGTCGAATATCACGCGCAATTCAGTCTGATAACATGCAATCACGATACACCTCGCATGGCTCCACGTTTAAATAAGGCTGAACGAGCAATTGCATTAGGAATGTTACTTACTATGCCAGGTGTTCCTTATATATTTTATGGTGATGAAATTGGCATGCGCTATCGTGATTTACCAACTGTTGAGGGCGGTTATGCTCGAACAGGTTCGCGTTCACCGATGCAATGGAATAATTCAATTAATGCCGGATTCACTGGGGAGAAAGTTCCTGCGGATCAGTTGTATATTCCTATTGATACAGCTCAAGACGCACCGAATGTACAGTCTCAAATCGAGGACGAACATTCACAATGGCATTGGGTTCAATCTGTACTACAACTAAGGCATAAGATTACGGCATTACAAGCGTCAAGCGAATTTGTGGTATTAAGTGCACCAGAGCAAGGTCGTAATTTTGCGTACGCTCGCCTTGACAATGAAAACAAGAATGGTGTGATTGTTGTGCTTAACCCATCCTTAGCTCAGGAAAGCGTTTCTATTAATGCGCTTTTAGAAAATTTACCGCAAGATTGGCGCTCGCAAAATCTTGAGCAGTTAAATAATGCAAAGCTGTTGGAATTTGGTAGTGTTTCAACACAAGGTGAACAGCTGAATATAGGAGCGCAAAGTTTCGCAGTATTTTCGTTGCAAAAGTTGTAATAAATGTGTACTCGGATGTGAGTACTGTGTAGAACATTATTTATATTACAATTAATTGAAGTTATTATTTATTGAAAATCGGGATATTATATGGAACAAAAAAATGTAAATAGGAAGAAAAAGGGTTTTTCTGTTTTTACGTTGAAAATTGTTGCTACAATTCTTTTGATGTTGCAGATTATTGTTCCTGCAATAGCTCAAAGTGCTTATGCTGGTGATATTCGCGATAATTTTTCCGTGCTAAGTATTGTAGTAGTAAGTCAGATTATTTCTTGGGCTGCAGTGCCAATGTATGCGTGGATGTTAGTAGAGGGAATTAAGCATACTGAGCATATTGGTTTGTATGCGTTGCGTCTTGCTGTTTTGGCGATTATTTGTGAAATTCCATACGATTATGCAACAAGCCAAACTTGGTTTAATTGGCGCAGTCAAAACCCTGTTTTTGGCTTACTTATTGCTTTGATAACAGTGATTATTTTGCGTAAATATAAGCGTAATCTTTTGGTTTCTGTGATAGCAATTATTGCTGGTTTGTTGTGGAATTTGTTCGGCTTTGTTGGGGTTATGCAGGGTGTTATGTATACGGGCGTACTTACTTTTGCAATGGTGCTGATTTTCTGGTTCTTATATGATAAAGAAAATACGAAGATGATTACTGCTGGCCTTTTGGGAGCAATGTTTTTTATTGCTCCGGGCGTGGGTGTTGCTGTACTGCATTACGTTCGTGATGAAGAACCAATTAAAAGTCAGTCATTACGGCGTATGTTTTATGTTTTATATCCGGTGATTTTAATTAGCGGAATGATTATTGCACTTTTGTAATTATTAATTGTGCGTAATTATCGAATGCGTTATAAAGCTCCTTATTATAAGGGGCTTTATTTTATATGTATATTGTGCCAGTATTTAGCTGGTATTAAGTTACAATTTTTATAATAAAACTTGATAATTTCAGGCTCAATTTTTCATATAAAATGATTTGACTTTATAACTTGAGTGTGCTACACTCAAGTTT
>JAUMUB010000009.1 GCA_030530905.1 Bifidobacteriaceae bacterium
TGTCTACTTGTTCAAAAAGTCGAAAAAAGAAAACAACTAATAATTTTTAAATATGAATTCTAATAAAACATATACAAAAGAAGAACTTAAACAACAAAAGATTGAACGCAAAAAAGCTATTAAAGAAGAGCGTAAGCGCTTAAGTTTATTGCGCCGCCGCCGTCGTTTACGTGTAAACGATATTACCGTGGTAGAGGGTGGAACCTTACGCAAAGCTTTAATTGGCTCTGTTGTCGGAAATCTTATGGAATGGTATGACGTAGGTGTATATGGATATGTCGCAGTTATTATTGGCCGACTATTCCTACCTGCGGCAGATAGCCATGTGCAGAACTTGTTCTCACTCGGTGTTTTTGCGGTTACATTCATAGCTCGCCCATTAGGCGGAATTATTCTCGGTTCGCTTGGCGACAAGATTGGACGTAAGGAAGTGTTAGCGTTCACCCTGCTCATGATGGCTGCGGCAACCTTCCTAATCGGCGTGCTACCAACTTATGCGGCAATCGGTGTTGCTGCGCCAATATTACTCATTTGCTTGAAACTTGTACAGGGTTTCTCAACGGGTGGCGAGTATGCTGGTGCAACAACATTTATTACTGAGTATGCTCCAGATAAGCATCGTGGATTCTATGCGTCATTGCTCGACTGGGGATCTTATATTGGATTTGCAATAGGTGCTGCTTTTGTTTCATTCTTACAGCTCACAGTAAGCAGTGAATTTATGGAGTCATTTGGTTGGCGTATCCCGTTTATTGTGGCATTACCACTTGGTGTAATCGCTCTCGTATTTAGAAATCGTATTGAAGATACTCCTGCATTTGTGGAATCGCAAAATCAGGTTGATAGTGGCGATAATAAGCCAGCGCAGCTTTCTGATGTTGAAGAAGCTGTTATTTACGGCGATGATACTCCAAATGGAGTAGGTTATGTTATCAAAACATATTGGCGTGAACTTTTAGTGGCGTTCGTCTTAGTGGCTGCTGCAAATACGGTAGGTTATGCTCTTACTTCATACATGCCAACATATTTATCAACCACGTTACACTATGACGAAATTCACGGTAACTTCTTGACCTTACCAGTGCTTATTTTGTTAGCATTTGGTATTCCATTATGCGGTTGGATCTCAGATAAAATTGGTAGAAAAACTGTTTTAGCAATGGGTTCTATTGCGGCAATTGTGTTAGTCGTACCAGCATTTAAGTTAATGGAACAGGGCGCAATATGGGAAACCTTATTAGGCTTATTCTTACTTGCAGTTCCAGTGGCATTATATATGGGTAATTTAGCATCCTCATTGCCAGCAATGTTCCCAACCTCATCTCGTTATAGCGCAATGGGTATCGCATACAATGCGGCAGTTGCAATATTTGGTGGTACTGCAGGTTTTATTATGGAAGCGTTAGTGACTTCAACTGGTAACGCATTATCTCCAGCATTCTGGGTGATGGGAACTTCTGTTGCTGGTCTTGTTGCAGTTATTTTCTTAAAGGAATCAGCTCGACAGCCACTTCCAGGATCAATGCCGGCAGTTTCTACTGAAGAAGAAGCAGTTGAGTTAGTGGAAAATCAGGAAGAAAATCCAGATATTAATGTTTCTGAAATTATTGAACAAGTTCCATTGCATATTATTGATCAGGTTCCAAGCGTAGAAGAGGCTGCAGCTGAAGTTCAGGTTGCATTAGATGCGGAAGCAGAAGCGAAAGCTAATCTGCAAAAAGCACAACAAGTGACCATGGCTGCTCAAAAAGCACTTATTGAATCTCAAATGCGCGCACATGAAGAGCGCGAAGCTAAACAGCAAGGTGATGCGCAGTAGCAAGGTAATGCGTTATAACAAAGTATAGAATAGCCAATGTGTACGCTCGCGTGTAATTTCTATGCGTGAGCGTATACTTGAGTTCGGCGTGTTTCGCCCGCGGATAAAGAGCGCTGTGGCATAAGGTTACAGCACCGCGCAGCAAGATATAAGGAGGATGCCGTGGCACTTACGGCTGATGAAAAGCAGGCAATTATTACTGAGTACGCGACTCATGAGGGTGACACAGGCTCTCCTGAGGTTCAGATTGCTTTGCTCAGCAAGCGTATTTCTGATTTGACTGAGCATCTTAAGCAACATAAGCATGATCACCATTCACGTCGTGGTTTGCTTTTAATGGTTGGTGACCGTCGTCGTTTGCTTGACTATCTCAAGCGCGTTGACATTAATCGTTACCGTTCCATTATCGAACGTCTTGGTTTGCGTCGATAAAATGCTTTTTGTGCCCGGCCAAAAGGTCGGGCTCTTTTGCATGCTGTGCAAAAAAGCGTATGTGCAATAGTAAAGCATAAAGTGTGGTTGAGTGAGTTAAGAGGCAGCGACAAGGTGTCGCATTGATTACACTCGTTTCAAGATGATTTGAAGCACGTGTGCATCTTGAAAATAGTAAATAAAAGAGGTTATCTGGCAGGAAAGGCATAAAGAAAATGCCGCCAGACTTATGAAAAGGAGTTCCCGTGGAGGGTCCCGAAATTAAAGCGGTTGAAGCAACTATTGATAATGGTTCATTTGGTAAACGAATTATTCGATTTGAAACTGGTCGCCTTGCACAGCAGGCAGATGGTGCTGTTGCAGCATATCTCGATGGCGATTCTATGATTTTGTCTACAACCACAGCAGGTTCTAGTCCAAAAGAAAATTATGATTTCTTCCCACTAACAGTTGATGTTGAAGAGAAGATGTATGCAGCTGGAAAAATTCCTGGCTCATTTTTCCGTCGTGAAGGTCGTCCATCATCGGAAGCAGTATTAGCTTGCCGTATTATTGATCGTCCTTTGCGTCCATTATTCCCACATACTTTACGTAACGAAGTACAAGTTATTGAAACTGTTTTAGCAATTAATCCAGATGACGCTTATGATGTTGTGGCATTAAACGCTGCATCCGCATCAACTATGATCTCTGGTTTGCCATTCACTGGCCCAGTTGCAGGTGTGCGTCTTGCGTTAATTGACGGTCAGTGGGTTGCATTCCCACGTTGGAGTGAACGTGAAAATGCTGTATTTGAAATTGTTGTTGCTGGTCGTGTAGTTGAAAACGGCGATGTTGCAATTGCAATGATTGAAGCAGGCGCAGGTCATAATGCTTGGTCGTTAATTTACGATAAGGGTCAAACAAAGCCTGATGAGGAAGTGGTTGCAGGAGGCTTGGAAGCTGCAAAACCATTCATTAAGGTTCTTTGTGAGGCTCAGGAAGCATTAAAGAAGATTGCTGCTAAAGAAACAAAGGAATTTGAGTTATTCCCAGAATATACTGATGAATTATATGCTCGAATTGACGAGTTAGCACATAATGACCTCAACGAAGCATTGTCCATTGCTGAGAAGCTACCACGTCAAGATCGTATTAGTGAAATCAAGGAAGCTATTCACGAGCAGCTTGAAAACGAATTCCTTGACATGGACGTTGATGAGAAAGAAAAACAGTTCGGTAATGCTTTCAAAGAGCTACAGCGTCAAATTGTTCGTCGTCGTATTCTCACAGAAGATTATCGAATTGATGGCCGTGGTTTAAGCGATATCCGTACTTTAAGTGCTGAGGTTAATATTGTTCCACGCGTACACGGTTCTGCATTGTTCCAGCGTGGAGAAACGCAAATTCTCGGTATCACCACGTTAAACATGTTGAAGATGGAACAGCAGGTTGACGCATTATCTGGTCCGCAGAATAAGCGCTACATGCACAATTATGAAATGCCACCATATTCGACCGGCGAAACTGGTCGTGTAGGTTCGCCAAAACGCCGTGAAATTGGTCATGGTGCTTTAGCTGAGCGCGCACTTATTCCAGTGCTTCCAAGTCGTGAAGAATTCCCATACGCAATTCGTCAAGTATCAGAAGCAGTAGGCTCTAATGGTTCAACTTCAATGGGCTCAGTGTGTGCTTCCACTTTGGCTCTTCTTGCTGCAGGCGTTCCTTTACGTGCTCCTGTTGCAGGTATTGCAATGGGCTTGGTTTCAGGTGAGGTTGACGGCAAGCCTGTGTTCAAGACATTAACTGATATTCTTGGCGCAGAAGACGCGTTCGGTGATATGGACTTCAAGGTTGCAGGTACTAGTGAATTCATCACCTCCTTGCAGCTTGACACAAAGCTCGATGGTATTCCAGCTGATATTTTGGCAGCAGCATTACAGCAGGCAAAGCAGGCACGTACCACAATTCTCGAAGTAATTAACGAGTGCATTGATGCGCCTGCAGAAATGAGCCAGTATGCTCCACGTATTCTCACCGTGAATATTCCAGTAGATAAGATTGGCGAAGTGATCGGACCTAAGGGTAAGACCATTAACCAGATTCAGGAAGAAACCGGTGCTGAAATTGCTATTGAAGATGATGGTACGGTGTTCATCTCTTCGGAGGGTGGTGAAGGTGCTGAGGAAGCAAAGAATCGCGTTATGCAGATTGCTAACCCTCATATTCCAGAAGCTGGAGAAACCTTTAAGGGAACAGTTGTTAAAACCACAAGCTTTGGTGCTTTTGTGAACTTAACTCCAGGTTCTGACGGTTTACTACACATTTCTCAGGTTCGTAACTTAACCAACGGCGAGCGAGTTGAAGCAGTTGAAGACGTGCTTAAAGAAGGCGATACGCTTGAAGTAGTAGTGCAAAGCGTTGATGAGCGCGGCAAAATTTCTCTTGCAATCCCTGGTTTCGAAGAGCAGGAATCACACGAGCGCAGCCAAAGCGATCGTGAGGAACGCCCTCGTCGTCGTTACGATCGTGAAAGCCGTGAAGGAAGAGAGGGTCGCGAAGGCCGTTCTCGTCGCCGCTATGATCGTGATAGTCGTGACGGACATAATGATCGAGGTGATCGTCCTCGTCGTCATCGTAATGATAACCGTCCACAATATACTGAGGATGAAAATTATGATGATTATCGCGCAGATCGCGAAGAACGTAAAGAACGTCCACGTCGCCGAATCCGCCGCGATTTTGATCCATTCGACGAGTAAAAACTAGGCGCAATAAATGGCTCATCGCAATAGTGGTGAGCCATTTTGTAATAAGGCTTACAGATAGGAAATACAATATGGTGTTATATCGGGAACTTGGCCCATTTCATACCACAGCAGTTGGCTTAGGTGAAATGCCATTAACTATTGAAAATAATCTCGGTCATGAAATGGGAATTAAAACAATTCATGCAGCATTAGATGCTGGCTGCCGACATATTGATACCGCATGGGCATATTATTGCTCAGGTGGTGAAGAGCAAACTGGTGAAAAGTTGGTTCGTGAAGCATTAGGAACATGGGATGGCCCACGTGAGGAAGTGCTAGTAGCAACCAAAGTTGGACATTACCGCAATTTTACTGATGGCAAACCAACATGGGGCAAAGATAGCCAACCAGAACATTTAATTGCACGTGCAAAAGAGTCGGCACTCGCATTAGGTGTGGATACTATTGAACTCTTATATCATCACCGTCCAGACCCAAATGTTCCATACAATGAGTCAATTGAAGCAATAAAGCAGTTAATTGACGAGGGTGTGGCAAAGTATGCTGGAATTTCAAATGCTTCTGTTGAACAAATAGATATAGCACAATCCATTCTTGGCGATCATCTTATCGCCGTACAAAACCAGTATTCACCAATTTACCGTGAAACTGAGGATACTTTAGAACATTGCAAGAAACTTGATCTTGCTTTTATATGTTGGAGTCCGCTTGGTGGTTTCCGCAAGCCAAAAGATGAAGCGAAGTTCGATCCATTCCGCGCTATTGCTCAAAAGAGGGGTGTAAGTTATCAGCGTGTTGTTTTGGCATGGGAGTTAGCAAAAGGCGACAATGTTTTTGTAATCCCAGGAGCGCATCGTCCAGAAACAATTTGCGATAGCTTACAAGAATTAGAGCTAACTGAACAGGAGCTGGCAACACTAGAGTAATCTCGTCCGTTCCTACATGCTTGTAAAGTAGTCCGCGTTTGAATAGTGCATAGGGGAGATTATGATTCGTCGATCAAAGCCTGAGGTATTGGCACCTGCCGGCAACTTGCGCAGCCTACAAACCGCCATTGATTTTGGCGCAGACGCCGTATACTGCGGAGGTAAAGTTTTCGGTATGCGATCTGCGCCAAAAAACTTCTCGTTAGAAGATTTTGCGGCAGGTGCTCAATACGCACACGAGCGTGGCGCTCGTGTGTATGTAACATGCAACGTCCTTCCACGCAATAACGAAGTCGAAGAGCTTAAAGAATATATTGGTGGTTTGAAAGAAACCGGAATCGATGCAGTTATTGTCACCGATATCGGAGTGCTTATGACGGTGCATCAGCTTGCGCCAGAGTTGGAGTTGCATGTTTCAACTCAGGCTGGCGTGACGAACTATCTTGCGGCTCAGTCCTTATACAACTTGGGCGCTAGACGAGTGGTATTAGCTCGCGAACTGGATTTACAGGCTGTACGTGATATTCGCGCGAATATTCCAGATGATATGGATATTGAATGTTTCGTACATGGCTCAATGTGCATGGCATTCTCTGGTCGTTGCCTTATTTCGAACTATATGACAGGCCGAGATGCAAATCATGGTGAATGTTCTCAGCCTTGCCGTTGGAAATATCATGTGGTTGAAGAAAAACGTCCAGGACAGTTCTTCCCAATCGAAGAGAATGAAGATGGTACTTTCTTATTCAATTCGCAAGATATGAACATGCTAGAGCATGTTGATGATGTGATTGATGCTGGGGCTACCAGTCTAAAAATCGAAGGTCGCGCTAAAAGCGCGTACTATGTTGCTTCTATGGCAAATGCATACAAGTATGCCGTGAACTCTTATATGGTTCAGCGCGGTTTTGAAGACGAGCAAGGAAACCAATTAAAGCCGTTTAAGATTGAAGTGCGTAACGGTCAAGCGACTTCTGGACCAGGTGCAGCACAGTCAGATCTAGATCAATCCCAAAACGAACAGCAATGGCAGCATGAGCCGTTACACCTTCCGCAATGGGTTATTGATGAGCCTTATAAAGTTTCACATCGTGAATACTCCACTGGTTTCTATTATCCAGAAAATCAGGTAAGTCAAAATCTTGATCGTGGCGGATATTTCCGAGATTGGCTTGTTGTGGGTGAAGTTCTCTCCTATGATAATGAAAATCATCGTGTTACAATCATGTGCCGCAACAAGATTGAGGCTGGTCAGGAAATCGAAATTCTCATGCCAGGGCAAGAACCTATTGCGTATACAATGCCTGAGGGTGAATTTAAGGATGAAGAGGGTAATCCTGTAGAAAGTATTAATCATCCTGCAAGTGTGTTCTCAATGCCATTCCCTGTGGAAGTAACCGTAAACGCTGCTATTCGTGCACGCGCTAAAGTGCGCACGTTAAAAGCAGAATAATTGTTGTAAATAGTGGTTCATATGAGTGATAACAGCGAATTTGAAGAAATTATTAGCAACCAGTTTATTGAAAAAACTGACGAAGCTATTACTCAAGCAGGCAAGTTTAACGACACTATCTTAGATAGTATGGCAACAAGTCCTGTGGATGATGAGGGTAATCCCATTCCGGTAACCATTCCTATTGCTATTAGTAAAGATATTAGTGTTATTTTCACTACGCGCTTAGGAGGAGTTTCTCAAGACGATTATGCCTCACTGAATCTCGGCGGATTAGGCGGTGACAATATTGCGCATGTTCAGCGCAATCGTGCGAGTATAGCACACGAAATTCAAGCCGACCTAAGCTTAGTGAAGCAAGTTCATAGTGCACGCGTAGTAGATGTTGATGAAATATTCAAAAATAATACTGAATACGGTTTTGATGCTACTGGCATGACTGATGATATTCAGGTTGAAGCAGATGCGCAGGTTACCAGCAAAACAAATTGTGCAATAGGAGTTTTTGCTGCTGACTGCTTACCAGTGCTATTTGCGGATTTAGAGTCAGGAATAATTGGCGTTGCACATTGCGGTAGAAAAGGCTTGCTCCAAGGTGTTATTGAAAACACGGTAAACGCCATGCTTGAAAAAGGCTCTTCGCGTGAGAATATTGTTGCGGTGATTGGACCATGTATTTGTGGCAATTGTTATGAGGTTGGGGATGAAATAGCTGACGAGTTTGAGAAGCGTTTCCCTCTTACCAAAACAACTACTCGTTTTGGCGGTACTGGTATTGATATTCAGGAAGCTGCAATGATTGATTTATCGTTCGCAGGCATTACCAAAATTGCCCACTCTCGACCACGTGTTGAAGCGGCAACCCAGTATTTAGCACAAGATGAAGAGTTAACAAACTTATGCGAAATGGATTCAGAGGGCGCAAGCTTATCTCAACGATTGCAGGACATGCAAGATACGATGTGCACGTTCGAAAATGCTTTATGGTATTCTCACCGTCGTTCCTCTAAATCTAAAAAACAGCATGAGGGGCGTTTTGCTGCTTTTATCATGCGCAGAGGGTGATTTTGATGAGTAATCCTGTTGTTGCTGTCGTCTTGGCTGCTGGTATTGGTTCGCGTTTTGATCCTCAAGAACCAAAGCAGCTAGTTAGCATACTCAAAAAGCCGATAGTGTGCTGGAGTATTGAATCATTCGAGCGCAATGCGAATGTAAGCGATATTATCGTTGTAGTCAATAGTGTAGTGCGTAAGCATGTAGAGTCGCTTATTGAAGAATGCCAGTATTCAAAAGTTCGCTGTGTTATTAATGGTGGAAAAGAGCGCGTAGATAGCACACTTGCCGCATTACAGCTTTTGCAAGACCAACATATTCCTCATGATGCAAAAATTTTAATTCACGATGGAGTACGCCCATTCATTTCTCAAGAAGTGATTGATAATTGCGTGCGCATATTAGATGAGTATGATGCGGCCACTGTCGCTATACCCTCAACAGACACAATATTGCTTACGCGAACGAATGAGCGCAATAACGATATTATCCAAAATGTTCCAGAACGAACACAAACGTTTAGGGCGCAAACCCCGCAAGTATTCCGCTTTCATACTATTCGAGATGCCTACATACTTGCTGCTAAAGATCCGCAATTTCATCCAACTGATGATACTCGTGTAGTCGTAGACTATATGCCTCAAGTTCAAGTAGGTATTGTTCAAGGTAGCGAATCTAATATTAAAATCACGACGCGTGCTGATATTCCTGTTGCAACGCAAATTGCGCAAACTCTGTAAATCAGCTCATAGAATTATTCGTATTCTAAGTATTTCTTTTACAGATTACGTATTATGCGAGTACACTAGTGTTTATGGAAAAAATTAATGTAGTTGTGTCTGGTTTTGACCCATATGAGGGTGTGGAAGTAAACCCGTCTTTTGAGGTTCCGCGCATACTAGCTGAGCGTGGCATGATTGATGCGAAAACCCTGCAAGATGAAGAGCTTGACGGAGTTGAAATTAGCATAACTGCAGTTACCATGCCAGTGAGCTTTGAAGAAGCGTGGCCTCAATTATTAGCAACAATTAATGAGTCAAATCCGGATATCATCATTGCTACACGTTTACGTAAAGATGCTCGCAGTATCATGTTAGAGCGTTGTGCAACTAATATAATTGATTTAGATCATGGTGAGGGAGATAATTCTCGCCGTGTAAAAATTGACGAGAATGGCCCTGCAGCATATTGGACAAAACTTCCATTAGGCTCTATTATTCACGCTTTCGCAGAGGATAACATTCCAGCTAATCTCAGTTCAGACGCTGGTATTTACGTATGTAATTCTTTATTTTATAATCTCTTAAATTGGGCAAGCAAGAAAGATCATGTAATTGCTGGCTTCGTTGGTTTGCCTAAAATTGTTGAAAATACGGGAATGTATCGGGCTTTGAGCTTAGAACAGCAGGTGCAAGCAGTTAGCGATGTAATTCGAGAATCTGTGAAATATTATCTGCACCCTTCCTCAAGTGATATCTTATTAGAATAACCAAAGCCGTATGCTGTTTTAATGTGTATATTGTTTGTGCAAATGCAAATAGAACTATAAAAAATAATTTATAACGCGTACAATTTTATATAGGCAAATATTAAGAATAGAAAGGAATCAGTATGGCTGAGCAGTTTCCAGTTGTTTTACGCGGTTATGATAAAGAAAAAGTTGATAAAGCCATTACTGATTATGAATCCATGCTGGAACGTCTTCGTCAGCAGGTTCGTCAAGGCGATGAGCAAATTGTGCGCTTACGAGCAAAATTGCAAGAAGAGAAGAATAATAATGCTGAATCTTCTCACGCATCTTTTGCATCATTAGGCGCGAATGCTCAGCAAATGCTTGCTTCTGCTGAGCAGACTTGTGATGAACTGTTGAATCGTGCTAAGCAGGATGCTGCAAGTACTCGTACAAGTGCGCAAGCACAAGCGGATACTTTAATAAATAATGCAAAAATTGATGTGCAACGTATGGTTGATGAAGCTCATGCGAAAGCAGAAGAAATCTTACGTGTTGCGCGAGAAGAATCTGATATGTTGCAGAAGAATGCGCAAGAGGAATCTGAAAAACTTCGAGATCAAACTTCCCGATCTGCTGTTGAACAACGTCAAGCCTTAAGTCTTGAAATTGAGAATTCACGCGAAGAGCATTTGAAGCGAATTGCAGCAGAAAAGGCAACTCATGAGCGTGAGCTTGCTGATCTGAAAGCACAGGCCGTGTCGCAAATTGCTGCTCAGCGTAAAGAGGCTAATGAGGAAATCAGTAAGCTTAAAGCTGAATCGAATGATCAGATTGAAAAAGCTTTGAATGAGGCAAATCAGAAGCTTGCAGATGTTCGCGACCAGGTTTCAAAGATGATGAATGAGGCTCAACGCAAAGCTCAAGAGATAGTTGATGATGCGAATAATCAGGCTCAAGAGATTAAAGATAACGCTGAAATTTCTCGGTCTGAAACCATTAGTCAGGTTAACGCAGAAGTGGAGCAGATTCGTGCAGATATTGCTTCTCAGCAGGACGAGGCCACTGCGAAAGTTAATGAGCTGTTAGAACAGTTGAAACAAAGTCGTGAAGAGGCTCAGCAGCAGGCTGATGAATTGCTTTCTCAAGCTCAACAGCAGCGTGAAGAAGCAGACGAGTATGCAAATCAAAAGCGCAATGATGCTGAAACACAAGCAAAGCAAATAGTTCAGCAAGCTGATGAACAGGCAGCTCAAGAGCTTGAAGTACGCCGTAATGCTGCTCAAAAAGAGTTGGATGCTTTGCGTAATCATATTGAAGCTTTGCAACATCGTGAGGCTCAAATCACTCAGCATGTGTCTGAATTAAAATCATTATTTGCGAATGCGTTTAATGCGTCAGCGTTCGGTGCTGATGATGATTCAGATTTGCCAGTGTTTAATGCGATTGACAGCACTGAAGGTGCAAGCGGCTTATTTGATGATTTGGATGATCAGTCTCAGGCGGATGACGAATCAGAAAACTCTGATCAAGTAGATAGCGCATATGATTCTCAAGAAAATGAGAATGAAAACTCTGCGTCTGAAAATTCTTTATCTGAAGAGACTTCATCGCAAAACGAAGAATAAATTAATATTTACTACTTAGCATAGGTATTGTAATAGGTATCTATGCTAAGTTTTTATTTGTATAACGATTATTCCCCGTTGCGCTTATGGTAGTAGGGAAGTCCTTTTGAAAATAGATGGAGATAAGATGACACCGCTAAAGGAAGAAACCTTAAATCAGCTGGAACAGAAGTTTCAATCTGATGATAAAAACCGTATCGCAATGAATGCGGTAACTGCAGCAGGTATTGATGAGGTTGCGCGAAATTATGATCGTGCGCGTTTACTACAGCGCCGGTTTTCAGTGAGCTTGGATAACGGAGAAGCAACACATCAGGATCGTTCTGGTCGTTGCTGGTTATTTAGTTCTTTAAACGTGGCACGTTATGTGGCTAAAAAGAATCTTGGGCTTAAAGAGTTTGAGTTTTCTCAGAATTACGCAATGTACTATGACAAGTTAGAGCGTATTAACTACTTCTTAAAAGATGTGGCTGCATTAGTTCAAGCTGGAGAGCCGTCAGATTCACGACTCATACAACACTTATTATCTGATGTTATGGGTGATGGTGGCCAGTGGACTATGGCGATGAACGTATACAAGAAGTATGGTGCTGTTCCTAAGGATTTATTCCCTGAAACAGCATCCTCAAAGTGCACTTCTCAAATGAATACTCAGCTTCGCTCTTTATTGCACACAGCAGTATCTCATATGTATGCTCATCCTGAGAATATCGATGAGATTGTAGCTAAAGGCGTTGAAGACGGTCACCGTATTCTCACCATCCATTTGGGTACTCCTCCAAAGAGTTTTGATTGGGAGTGGACCGACAAGGATGGTGAATTCCATCGTGACGGTGAAATAACGCCAGTAGAGTTCTGGAAGAAGTATGTGAACGCTGATTTAGAAGACTACGTGTGCCTTGTTGACGATCCACGTGCAGAACATCCAAAGGGTAAGAAGATTGCTATCGAACATTTAGGTAATGTTGTTGGTGGTGACGCTACCGAGTATTTGAACGTTCCAAATCAGTTCATGAAAGATTGTGTGAAGCGTATCCTCACTGAGTTGGAAATTCCAGTATGGTTTGGTGCTGACTGCCATCCTATGATGGATCGTGTAAACGGTGCGTGGGCAACAGACTTGTTTGAATATGATCGCGTATACAATGTCGATTTTGATATGGATAAGGAAAATCGCGTTCGCTTCGCTGATTCTGCAATGAATCATGCTATGGCGTTTGTCGGTGTAGATGTTGCTGATGACGGTAGTACTCGCCGCTGGCGTGTAGAAAACTCTTGGGGTACAAAAATTGCTGATAAGGGTTACTTCACTATGAGTGATGATTGGTTTACAGAATTCGTGTATGAGGTTGCTGTTCCAAAGTCATTCCTTCCAAAAGAATATCTTAAGGAACTTGAAGAGCCTGCAATTTCGCTACCAGCATGGGATCCAATGGGCGCATTAGCTTAAGTCATTCTCAATAAGAACAATAGTAAAGGCGGGTTTAGTACCCGTCTTTACTATTTAATATCAGTCTTTACTAAAGTAAATTGTAGTCTTGATTTTATTTATATTCTGCAGAAAATGTCAGTAATATTTGTAATAAAAGCTCACGAATGTGTAAGAATACGATTAATATTCTTACAAATAGTAAATAATGTTGCATAATGGTGTATATTTGTTGTTACTTGTGCAAATAGCAAATAGTGCGTGCAGAAATAAGGAGTACTTTATGGCAGGTTTAGTTGGGCCTCAAAGTTCAGAAGAACAGCATAGGCTTGATGAGCAAGCAGTTCTGCCTGAAACTGTTGATGTTAACATTCGTCAGCTTGATCCAATTCCTGCGCCACGAGCTTTTATTAAAGAACTTCCTATTACAGATGAAATGAGCAAAACCGTATTACAATCACGTCAAGAAATACGCGATGTATTGCACGGCAGAGATAATCGTCTACTTGTTATTGTTGGACCTTGCTCTATTCACGATCCTAAAGCAGCGTTAGATTACGCAAACAGGTTGAAGAAGCTTCGTGAAGAAGTAAAAGACGATTTGCTTATTGTTATGCGCGTTTATTTTGAAAAACCACGAACCACAATCGGTTGGAAAGGTTTGATCAACGACCCTGATTTAGACGGTCAGTTCGACATCAGAAAAGGTATGTGGCTTGCAAGAAAAGTATTGCGTGATGTGGTAAATCTAGGTATTCCTACCGCAACAGAATGGCTTGACCCAATAACCCCACAATATCTTTGTGATTTAGTGAGTTGGGGTGCAATTGGCGCTCGCAATACGGAAAGCCAAGTACACCGTGAGCTGGCTAGTGGTCTATCCATGCCAGTTGGTTTCAAAAATTCAACCGATGGTTCTGTAAAAGCTGCAGCAGATTCATGCTACGTGTCTGGCTTTAGTCATCACTTTTTGTCAATTAACCTAGACGGTCGAGTTATTTCAGCAGAAACAAAAGGCAATCCTGACTGTCATATCGTCTTACGTGGTTCAAGCTCAGGACCAAATTATGATAGGAAATCTGTTGAAAACGCATTAACAGCGTTAAAGGAATCGCAGGCTAAAGGGCCTAATGAGCATGGACTAGTAGTGGATTGCTCACACGGTAATTCAGGTAAAGATGAGCAACGTCAAGAACAAGTGGTTCGTGAGATTGCAGTACGCATCGCTCAAGGAGAGCGTGATATTACTGGAATTATGATGGAAAGCTTTATCGAAGCTGGCAGTCAAAAAACAGCACCTTTATCTCAGCTCGTTTATGGAAAATCAATAACCGATAAATGTATTTCATGGGATCACACAGAATCCCTATTGCGAGAATTAGCGCAAAGTGTACGTCAACGCCGCACACACTAAAACCTGTTATAGCGTGTTGTGTAATCATTAACGTTTTGAGCTAAAACAAGGTTTTAAAAAAGATTATACATATCATCATTTGCGCATATGCTGTTAAACTTCAGTAATAAGCCGTGTTTTACAGAACTATAGGCTATTCTTATAAAAGACATAATGAACGTAATGCAGGAAAGTGATGCAATTATGGGTGATACACCAATCGAACATTCTCATCCATTACATACTCCTGAAGATATGCAAGCAATTCAGCAGACTTTACATGATGGTAAAAACCCATTAAATGACACAGACGTGCTGCGTTGGGAAGACCAAGTTGGTGTTAATAGAATTGTAAATAGACGAGTGCTTGAACTCGAACTTCTACCAACTCCAGCTCAAGTGTTATCACAATATCCATTAGACGAACAATCAAGCGCATTGGTTGCACAAAGTCGACATGAAATACGCCAATGCTTATACGGCGAAGACGATCGATTATTAGTAATTGTCGGACCATGCTCCGTGCATGACCCACAAGCAGCATTTGATTATGCTCATCGCCTAGCAGCCTTAAAAAAACAACTCGATAAAGATCTGCTTATTATCATGCGAGTTTATTTTGAAAAGCCACGAACCACTGTGGGTTGGAAAGGCTTAATAAATGATCCAGATATTGATGGCACGCATAATATTCGAAAAGGACTGCTTCTTGCACGAAAAACATTATTAGGAGTGTTACAAGAAGGCGTTGGGGTGGCAACAGAATTCTTAGAGCCAACATCTCCGCAGTTCATCGCCGATGCAGTAAGCTGGGCGGCAATTGGCGCTCGCAATACGGAAAGCCAAGTGCATAGGCAATTAGCAAGTGGCTTATCTATGCCTGTTGGATTTAAAAACGCAACTGATGGATCAGTTTCTGCTGCTATTAACGGCTGTATAACAGCAGGGCAGAGGCACTCATTCTTTGGTATTGATCATCTTGGTAGAGCATGTTCTGTGCAAACTCTAGGTAATCCCGATTGTCATGTAGTATTACGTGGCTCAAGTTCTGGGCCGAATTATGATACTGGTTCAGTGAAGCAGATTATGCAAGATATTCGTAATGAAATGGACATGAATACCGCGGCATCACATGGTTTGATTATTGATTGTTCGCACGGTAATTCTGGTAAAGATGAGCATCGTCAAGCGCAGGTGGTTCGTGAGATTGCAGAGCGCATTGCTCAGGGCGAGCATGTTATTACTGGGATTATGATGGAAAGCTTTATTGAAGGTGGTAATCAAAAGCCTGCTCCACTATCTGAGTTGGTGTATGGAAAATCAATAACAGACAAGTGTATTGCTTGGAATGAAACGCAGTTGCTGTTACACGAGTTAGCTGCTGCGGTACGTCATAAGCGATGCTCGAGCATGTAAATGATACTCGAATTCTAATAATGAAGTAAAGGTTTACTCTTACCGTTAAAATATGAGTTAAATAAGCCGTAGAAGAAAGTAAGGGGAATTTATGGCTGTTGTAGCAATTATTGGCGCGATGGAAGAAGAAGTCGCACTTATTGCAGCTTCACTAGATAATGTTCAGCAAGAACATGCAGCAAGTTTAAATGTTGCCCATGGCTCTTTAACAGCAAGTGATGGTTCTGAAATTGAAGTTGCTGCAACAGTTGGCGGCATGGGATTAGTAAACGCTGCTGCAACAACCCAATACTTAATTGACACATATCACCCCGATGCAATACTGTTCTCAGGAATTGCAGGTAATTTGAATAAAAACTTGCATATTAATGATGTTGTTCTCGGTGGTACTTTACGTTATTTAGATACGGACATGCGTCTTATTGCACAGTGGAAACCAAAAACTGATGATTTCCATTCAGACCCTCGCCTTTTAAGTGTGGCTGAAGAAGTTTTGCAACAATTAGAAATCAATCACATTGTTGGCACTATTGCTTCAGGTAATTATTTTGTTGATACTCCAGAGAAGACTGCTGCGGTTATTGAGGCTACTCAGGCTGATGCTGTGGAGATGGAAGGTGCAGCAATTGCACATGTTTCTGCGCGTAATGACATTCCAGTTCTTATTATCCGCGCATTAAGCGATAACGCTGATACTGATTATGAAGACTTTAGGCATTTTGATATTTCTGAATATGCCAATAATGCAGCTCACATAACAGTAGAGATTACTCGTCGCGTTCCAGTAGCAATTGAGAAATAGTTAGATTCTTAAGCGGATCTTGTTAGCTTTTTCAAACATGCCGATGAAGAGATTCAAGGATAAGATGATGAGGAAGATTTTTTCTCATACTATGGCTGCTACTGCAAGTGTTGCGCTTATGGTTTCACTTGCTGCCTGCGGTGATAATGTACGATCTGATGGCACAGCCTCTGCTGCTGATAGCAATTCAGTTATTGGACGATTCCAAGGTGCTGGAGCTTCTACACAAAAGTTAGCTATTGAAGCATGGATTGCAAGTTATCAGCAATCGCATCCTCAAACCCAAATTGCTTATAATCCTACTGGATCTGGTGCTGGCGTGACAAGCTTTTTAACTGGAGCTTTATCGTGGGCGTCCTCTGATGCTGCATTAAGTGATGAGGAAGTAGATCAGTCGAAGAGCGTTTGCGCTACAGGAACCGCATTCGAAATTCCAGTATATATTTCTCCAATTGTTATTATTTTCAATCTCGATGGCATTTCTGGGGAAGATCAGCATCTTAATCTTGATGCAGAAACTATTGCAAAAATCTTTGATGGCAAGATTACTAAGTGGAATGATCCTGCAATAGTTAAACAAAATAAGGATGTTAAGTTGCCTAATTTGGATATTACGGTGGTACACCGATCTGACAAGTCAGGCACAACTAAGAATTTCTTAAGCTATGTTAAAGATGTTGCAGGCGATGATTGGCCATACACTGTTGGGGAGAACTGGCCGAATAGTGTAGGTCAAGGTGCTTCAGGAACTGATGGTGTGGTTACCACAGTTTCTCAAGCAAATGGCACTATAAGCTACGTGGATGCTTCTAAAGTTGGCACGCTTGGTTCTATTTCAGTAAAAGTTGGTGATGAGTATGTTCCATACTCGGCTGAGGCGGCAACACGTGTAATTGACGATTCAGAGTTAGAAACTGATCTTCACGGTGAGAATCGTATTGTGTTAAAAGTTAATCACAATACTGAAAAAGAGAATGCGTATCCAATTGTTTTAGTGTCCTACGATATTGCTTGCCCAGCGTATAAAAATAATGATATGGGAGCGTTTGTGAAATCATGGTTCTCCTACATCATTAGCGAAGAAGGGCAGAAGGTTGCTGCAGACAACACAGGTTCAGCTCCGCTAAGTAATTCTCTTCGTAATAAAATCTCTGAAGTTATTGACG
>JAUMUB010000010.1 GCA_030530905.1 Bifidobacteriaceae bacterium
AAGTAAAACTAGCAAAGAAGCGTTCGACCAAGCTTTAATAAAGTTTACAAATACTTCTAACTTTTTTATACATAACAAAACGGCAGTGAGCATAAAACCCACTGCCGTTTATGTACGTTTTAAAGTATTAACTAGTTAAGACGCAATTCTGTAGAAGGTGCGAACAAGTGCATCTTGGAAGGATCGATCTTAATCTTAACGACGTCACCAACCTTTGGAAGAGCACGAGGGTTCACACGAATTGTTGTAAGTTTATTCTGATCGGACATCATAGTGCTATCTTCAGCAGCAGAGCCATCAGTAATAATATTACCATAAATGTAACCGTCAGAACCCAAGTCTTCAACATTAACAACCTTTAATGAGAAAGCGTTTGGATCATCAGAAGTTGCCAAAGAAGCATCTTCTGGACGGAAACCAACAACAATCTGACCGTTATCTTCTGCAGTAAGCTTATCAACAGCTTCAGCAGGAAGATCAACAGAATCCTCACCAATCTTAGCTTTACCGTCTACCACAGGATGAACATTGATGTTCATAGAAGGAGAACCAATGAAACCTGCAACGAAAACATTTGCTGGACGATCATAAAGCTCAGTTGGAGCACCAACCTGCTGCAAAATACCAAGCTTGATAACAGCAATACGATCACCCATGGTCAAAGCTTCAGTCTGATCGTGGGTAACATACAATGTTGTTACACCAAGCTGACGCTGCAATGCTGCAATCTGAGTACGAGTCTGAACACGAAGCTTTGCATCCAAATTAGATAAAGGCTCATCCATAAGGAATACTTTAGGTTCACGCACAATTGCACGACCCATTGCTACACGCTGACGCTGACCACCAGACAAAGCCTTTGGCTTGCGATCAAGATACTCAGTAAGATCGAGAATCTCTGCAGCTTTCTCAACACGTGCACGAATCTCATCCTTTGGAGTACCAGCAATCTTAAGAGCAAAGCCCATATTATCTGCAACTGTCATATGAGGATACAATGCATAGTTCTGGAAAACCATTGCAATATCGCGATCCTTAGGCTGCATAGTAGTGACATCCTTGCCACCAATCAAAATACGACCTTTGTTCACTTCTTCCAAACCAGCGAGCATACGCAATGTTGTGGATTTACCGCAGCCGGAAGGGCCAACAAGAACTAAGAACTCACCATCTTTAATATCCATATTAAGATCATCAACCGATGGCTTATCGTTGCCAGGGTAGATACGAGTCACATGTTCAAATACTACTTCTGCCATATTAATTCCTTTCATCGGCAGGTACGTGCCGAACGATCCGTTGTGAAGGGCTACTTATCATTCTCAATCCATTGAAAATAATAAATTCTTTTTTATATCTTCGGTCCATTGAAGAATCTCTTCGTTGAGCCACTTAACAATATACTCTTTTAAATAGAAACCGTCAATTTGAAAACACCATAAATTACTTTTTTTGAGAAAAATTATACGAAATAATTTCAAGTAATATCTATTTGCGACTACACTATAATTAAAACGTACATAAAGAGGCAATATTTATGATCTATCACATACTACCTGACATTCCTCGAGTATACACTGCATTCTGCGAATGGCTTGCTTGCCTAATATATATACTTGTTATACCACAAAAAACATCTAAAAAACATATTGTAATCTCTTCTATATGTTTTCTGCCTGTAATTATTGGAGTACAGCTTATTGCTCAAGAACTTCCAATATTTTTCTGGGTTTTGGGGATGTTATGTGCTTTCTTCTCTATGCTCAGCTTTATTTGGATAGCGACCTTACATAACAAATCGATCGTATTATATTTCAGTGCTCGAGCATTTGTACTAGCAGAATTAATAGCCTCATTCCACTGGCAAATCATTATTTTTCTACTCAATCGATACATAATAACTTTTAACGCTATAGATATCATCATAATGTCAATAACGCTCCTACTATGTTTTATCGCAATATGGTTCTTCGAAAAAAGAGCCTGCTCTAATATGAGCCAAACAATGTTTTCAAAATCTTTTATATACTCAGCAATAATGATTGCAATCGTCACATTTGCTATGAGCAACCTCAGTTTCCTATCAACAAGCACACCATTTTCAAGTAGCTTAGGATATGAAGTTTTCTACATCCGAACACTAGTTGACTTCTGCGGATACACCATACTCCACGCACAACATTTACAAGCACAACAAAATGCAAACAATATAGAATTAGCCGCAATCGAAGCTCAGAATCGAGCAAGACATCAAGAATATTTGCAGTCAAAAGAAAATTTAGAATCAATTAAAACTTTAGCCCACGATTTAAAACACAAAATCATAGCTTTACAAACCCAAATAGACCCACAGCAACAAAATAAAGAGTTCGAACGATTACAAACCACATTGCAATCACTTAGCTCTCAGGAGCATACAGGAAATTCAATTCTCGATGTTGTATTAACCACAAAACACAAAACATGTATTGACAACCAAATAAATTTCAGCACTGTTGTTGATGGTTCATTATTACACTTTATGACACCAACAGATATTGCCACCCTATTTGGAAACGCCATTGATAATGCGATTGAAGCCTCAGCTAAAGTGCAAAATATTGAACAGCGACAACTACATTTGCAAGTGTCACAGCAAAAAGATTTTATCGTAATAGCTTGCGAAAACTACTACACCACACCAATTCGTCACGACACACAAGGTGCTATTAGCACCTCGAAAAAAGATACTAGTATTCACGGTTACGGTATCAAATCAATTAAGAAAATTGTCCAACAATACGATGGTGAAGTAAATATTAACACCAATAATAATTGGTTTAAACTAACCATTATTATTCCTAACAAAAACAGGAGCAGAGATTAACTCCACTCCTGTTTAATCACGCTTGATAACGTATAAAAGTAATTCCTTAATTAGCTAACTAAACAGTTAACCTAACAATTACTTGTGAAATCACGAATTCACAACGCCACCTTCAACCACAATTTCGTCAGCATTAACTTCATCACCATATACAGGCTTCAAAGTCTCCTCATAATCCTTGTGGAAGAAATTCTCCTTTGCAAGAGACTTAATCTCATCATTAATGAAATTAAGCAACTCAGTATTGCCCTTTTGCACAGCAGGTGCAATAGTATCAACATCACCAAGCTCAGTAATACCAACAGTAAAGCCCTTGTTACTCTTAGCCCATGCAAGTACCTCAGTGTTATCAGTACTAAACGCATCACCACGTCCGTCTAACAATGCGTTATAAGCATCAGCATACTGATCGTACTTCTGAAGAGTTATCTCTGGATGATTCTCCTCAAAATAAGTTTCTGCAGTAGTACCTTTCGCAACAATAAGAGTCTTACCCTTAAGCTCATCCACGGAATGAATCACAGCAGAATCAGGTGAAACAACACCCAAAGAAACCTTCATGTATGGCAGTGCAAAGTCAACTTTTTCTGCGCGCTCTTTCGTAACAGTGAAGTTAGCTAAAGTTACATCAACCTTATTACTCGTAAGTACATCAACACGTGCAGCCGGATCAACCGAAGTATACTCAGGCTTTACACCCAAATCCTTAGCAAGACGCTCAGCGAAATAAACGTCATAACCCTGATAATTACCATCTTGATCTACATAACCAAAAGGTGCCTTATCGGAGAAAACAGCAACCTTAAGTACTCCAGATTCTTTAATCTCACTAAGAGTACGAGCGGTAGTTTTTGATGAACTTGAAGAAGAGCTATCACTTGGAACAGAAGCAGTGGGACCGCAGGCTGCGACAGCAACCGTCATGCCAATAATTGCTCCAAGACTTGCAAGAGTACGAACAATACGACTTTTTACTGTCTTAACCATATTTTCTCCTTTTTCTATCTATTTTTGATTAGTTATTTGCATGTCCGTTTTTACGTGAATATGCAAAAGTCTGTAAAAATTGCTGAGCACGTTCTGTTTGAGGATGATCAAAAAATGCATTAGGATCATCTGATTTTTCAACAATCTTTCCACCCTCAAGAAGAACAATCTCATCAGCGATTGCACGCGCAAAAGCCATTTCATGAGTAACAATCATCATCGTTAAACCCTGATCAGCTAACTCAACAATAACGTCAAGTACTTCACGCACCATTTCTGGATCTAACGCTGCAGTAACCTCATCAAACAGCATGACTTGCGGATGCAAGATCAACGCACGACAGATAGCCACGCGTTGACGTTGACCACCTGAAAGCTCATGTGGCCAAGAATTTTGACGATCTGCCAAACCTACACGAGCAAGAAGTTCTTCTGCTTCTTTGCGAACCTCTTCCTTATCACGCTTTTGCACAAGAATCGGAGCTAACGTGATATTCTCAATAACAGTCTTATTTGGGAACAAGTCATAACTTTGGAAAACCATGCCGATTTTTGTACGCAAATCCGCACTGCGATCCTGAGTAGAACCAGCATTATTATGCCTCTTACTACTTTTCGCGCCACCATCACCACTAGCTATGGTCGTATCACCTAAAGTGATAGACCCACCCTGAAATGGCTCTAAACCAGCAATAGTACGCAATAAAGTTGATTTACCTGAACCAGAAGGGCCAAGTACAACAACAACCTTACCCTTGCGCACCTGCAAATTAATACCATTTAATACAGGATCAGCTGCATTCGCATACTGCTTTACAAGATCATGCACGCCTAAAGCTTCTACAGTACTATCTGCCATAATTACACTCTCATTATTTGAATTATTCATGACTCCACCTTTTCTCTAAGCGCCTGGACACTATCGACAAAGGCCAGCACACGATAAAATACATAAAGAAAATCACACCATAAATCCACAAGGAAGCAGAAGGATATTGGAAACGGTTAGCATCAATAATCTGTTGACCAACCTTAATCACCTCAACCACACCCAACAGCACAAGTAACGAAGTTGTTTTAACAATACGAGTTGCTAAATTCACGCTAGCTGGTAGAACTCGGCGTAAAGCTTGTGGCAAAATAATTTTGGTGAAAGTTTGCCAAGAAGACAATCCAAGAACATATGCTGACTCGTACTGCGTGCGAGGAATAGACTCCAAAGCACCACGAACAAGATCACCCAATTCAGCACCACCCCACAACACAAACACTAGCAAGCTAGCAGTAAGAGCACTGAAATTAATATTCCAAGCACTAGCAAAACCGTAGTACACGATAAATAACAGTGCCAACTGTGGCATGATACGGATAAAATCAAGATAAACTCGCATAAGACCTCGTACAATCACAGATTTACGAGTCATCAGCCAACCTGTTATTAATCCCACTGGAATCGAAAAACCAACTGAAGCCACAGCAATCCAAACAGTAACCCAAAGTCCTTTAAGAAGACGAGACCAAACAGTTGCTTGCAATAAAATTTCAGCGCCTTGCATAGTCAAATCTCCTCTCTAAAACAGTGCCAATAATTGAAATTGGAAGCAATATAATCAAATAAGTAACAACCAACAAGAATAAGGCCTCATACGTGTCATAATTCATGCCGATAATGTCCTTAGTCACATACATTACGTCTGCCAGCGCAATTGCGGAAACCACAGATGATTCTTTAATTAAGAAAATTACATTCGCAATTATTCCTGGAATTGCTGTGCTCAAAGATTGTGGGAAAATTATCCGCCATAAAACCTGACTCTTAGAAAAGCCAAGAACGTACGCTGATTCAACCTGAACTTTTGGCACAGATTCAATACCACCGCGCATTGCTTCAGCCATATACGATCCGCCTAGAAAAGCTAAACCAATTATTGAGCAAGCCTCAGCTGACAATAACAAACCTAACTTTGGTAAGCCGTAGTATAAGAAGTAAAGCTGAACTAGCAGTGGAGTATTTCTCGACAATTCTATATACACTCGAGTTACTTGATACAACACTGGAATTCTGCTCACTTCAATTGCAGAAGCAACAGCACCAACCACGATTGCCAGTAATATTCCCCAGAATGAAATGAATAGTGTCATATATGCAGCATTCACGAAGAATGGCGCATACTGTACTACATACGACCAATCCAATTCATTCTCCTCTCAGTTATCTTATAATCCAACATTTTCTGTTTTGCGATTCACAAACATTACAAGGTGAATTTAATTCACGATATATTAGACTGTTTTATTTGTATCACAAAAAAACTACAACTATTCTTAATGTGCGATAGAAAAAAATAATAAGAAGCTACATCATTGTTTTATAGCATACAATATTAAACACAAAGACAGCAGCATGCACAGCAAGGCGCACAACAACAGCAATTGCGTTGTGCCTCAAAACCTTGTACGTACTGCATAATAAATATCTTCCTTAATATAAAAGAATAACAAAACAAAGTATACACAAAAACGCAAATAGAGCAAATTACATATTACATATAATGAGATTAATCACATTTATATCTAAGCTAAATAAAATATTCATCTGTAACATAATATAGTTACGATTGCAACAAAAGTGGCTTTGGCAAAACACCAAAGCCACAATAAATACGTTACATAAATTACTCTTCGTGAGCGAGTTTACGCATCAACTCAGGGTCAACAACCTTCTTATGCTCACGACCTTCCTTCGCACCCTGCTCACGTTCAAAAGCGTCAATACGTTTCCAACCAGCAAAATCAATTGGTTTCACGCCACGGGAAGCAAGCAGGTCATCAATTGAAGATTCATCACGATTTTTAGCAATCAAACCGCCGTTATCCTGTGACAAATCTTGCAACATATTGTCAACAATAAGTAACGCATCTGATTTAGTTGAACCAATTAAACCAACCGGACCGCGCTTTGCCCAACCAGTTGCATACAAACGATTATGAACCTCACCAGACTCATCAACAATACGACCTTCAACATTAGAAAGCGTAGTTGTTTGCTCGTCGTAGGCAACATCAGGAACGCTAGCAGGCTTATAGCCGATAGCATGATACACCGCTTGCACAGGATACTCTTCAAACTCTCCCGTACGACTCATCTTACCTGAAGCATCAGTCTGTGTTTTCTCAACGCGAATAGCGCAAACCTTACCATCTTCACCAATAACTTCTACAGGATCAGAATTGAAATGGATATAATATTTGCGATTAGCAGGGTTGCCCTCAAAATCAACTTCCCCATCATCGGCCATATCAAGAGCCATGTCCTGAATTGCGAATAATTCTTCAACCATTTGACGAGTTAACTTATCCTGACCAGCAACCTCGACTGTTTCCTCATCAAGATCAAAATCATCCTCATTAATAATGAGTTGAACTCCAGGCAACTTCTCCATCTCGCGTAACTCCTGCACTGAGAACTTTGCCTGTGCAACACCACGGCGAATAAACAAGTGAAGCTCTTGCGCCTGATTCTTCGCAATCCCCTCATACACATTGTCTGGAATATCAGTTGCAGAGCGCAAATCATCGGCATTGCGAACAAGCTCGCGAGCCACGTCCATAGCAACATTACCGCCACCAATCACCGCAACCTGTTTTGCAGTTAAATCCCAATCCAAAGCAGCAGTTGGGTAACCGTCATACCATTCCACAAACTTTGCAGCACCAAAAACACCCTGTAAATCATGACCTACGATTGTGAGCGGACGATCTGCAACAGCACCTGTTGCAAATAGGACGGCATCATAACGATCCAACAAATCTTCTAACAACACATCCTTGCCGAATTCAACATCGCAGTATAAATGAATGTTCTCATTATCAAGCGTCTTCTCCAAAGCACTAGCGATAAACTTAATACTTGGATGATCTGGAGCAACACCATAACGAACCAGTCCAAAAGGCACTGGAAGCTTTTCAAACAAATCAATGCGAGCCTCAGTAGGCAAACCTAGCTCTTCACCACGCTTCTTCAGCTCGCGCAAGAAAATATCAGAAGAATACACGCCAGCAGGGCCAGCACCCACAACAGCAATTCGAAGATTTGAAACCATTCGATAAATAACCTTTACAAGATTTAAAAATACACAAACATATACAGCATATAACAAGGGGGCTTGCTGTACAAGCCCCCAATTCTAGTTATCATGTTAAACGTTAAGTACCACGTTCATTTACTGTAGGCTAAATGGATTGATACTTTCATCACCATCATTATTATTCTCATTATTCTGACTATTGGAATTATCAGAAGAATTTGAACGATTAGAACCAGTTACCTTACTTTCTGCATGATTCAAAGTAACTTCAATATCCTGAGTACTACCATTACGAACAACTGTAAGCTTCACCTTATCATTCAAGGATGCAGCACGAATATATCCGAGCAACGAGTAAGTGGTAGTGGTTGCGTTACCGTTGTAAGCGACAATTACATCACCAGCCTTCAAGCCAGCAGCCGCAGCAGAACTACCATCAGTTACTGATACCACACTCACACCGCCTCGGGTTACGCTACCAACAGTAACCGTAGTAGTGCGAATTGTAGCACCTAACACAACGTGAGTGACGGAACCATCTTTGATGATAGACTCAACCACATGCTTCACTAAATTTGATGGAATAGCAAAGCCAATACCAATAGAACCACTCGAAGATGAAGATGAGGATGAAGAACTATCCGTAGCAATTGAAGAGTTAATTCCGATAACTTCACCAGCAGCGTTAAAAGTAGGACCGCCAGAATTACCGCGATTAATAGCAGCATCAATCTGAACTGCATTAGTTACGATTTCAGCATTATTCTCCATCACAGTTACAGGACGATGTAATGCAGAAACAATACCAGTAGTAGCAGTATTGTCATACCCTAAAGGATTACCAATTGCCATAACACTCTCGCCCACGGCAAGATTGTCTGAATTAGCAAATGAGACTGCAGTTAAATCGCTTGGAGGATTCTGAAGTTTCAGAACAGCAAGATCTGTAGAAGTATCAGTGCCAACAATATCTGCAGCATAAATCTGACCATTAGCTAAAGTTACCTGAATTGCTGAAGCGCCAGAAATAACGTGATTATTAGTGACCACATAGCCACGTGTGTCCACAATTGCACCAGATCCAGCTGCAACACCACCGCTTAACTGAGCCTGAATAGAAACCACAGAAGAAGAGACATTTTTTGCAACAGTAGTCCAATCAACACTTTTACCGTCAGCAACTTTAGCAGTACCAGAACCAGAAGTATTAGAAGAAACACTAGAAAGTTGACCGGTACTAGGAACTGCAACTAATCCCGTGCTAATAACAGCAAAACCAACACCTAATGTGAGTGCAGCAGTTACAACAGCTACCACAAATGCAGTAACAATATTTGAACCACGCTTATGTTGCTTCAAATCAGGTTGAAAACCTGGAACCGCGTTAGGATCAGCATTCTGATCACCATTATTGGAGAATGTAGCTGTATCAAAAACATTTGTTTGCTCACCATCATTAACGAAATTATTCTGCGCATTCTGTTCAGAATTTTGCGCATATGGATTAAACTCCGAAGTTGCAGGTGCAAAATTTGCATCAAATGATGTCTGCTCAAAAGTAGACTGCATATCAGCAGTAGGAGCAGCATTTACAGGCTCATTACTATATGCACCATATTCAGGTGCAAGACTATAAGATGGTGTCGCTTGCTGAGGATCAGCAAACTGCGGTGGCTGTAGATTATTAGTCTGCACATCACTCATTTCAGCATTATTTTGAGTCATATTTTCTGAAGCTTGATTATTCTGTGCTTTCTGATCTACTGAGTTTTCAGATTGCTTTGACGGGGAATCACCAAAGTTTTCATTGTCAAAATCAACCATTAAACACTCCTTGTTTTAAATTCATTTTATATCTGATTCAAGTAAAGATTCTCAAGCTGAAAATTACCTGAATATTCTATGCGTATTTTACCCTAATTCTAGTAAAAAATACTTTAAACAAAACTGGCCCACGTAAAACATTAAAAGAACCGTCCTTTTCAGGCACACCTTAGCTTAAAGTGTATGCTATGACAAATGTGCAAACACAAACAACAAACACAGCGTTAAATTATCTCGAAAACCCACGAGGCGCACAAGAGGGCAAGCCAGGAGATCGCAAAGAGTTCTACTTTGAACAGCGAACCCGTCTAGAACACAGCGCAGACGGAAAAGGTAAAGACGGTGCACGCTATGGGCGTACAGGTGTAATCCATACACCACATGGAGATATCAAAACACCAGCATTCGTACCAGTTGGCACACAGGCTGTCATGAAAGGTGTACTTCCAGAAAGCTTACGTGAAGCAGGCGCACAATGTATGCTCTCAAACGCATTCCACTTGTATGAACGTCCAGGCGAAGACGTTCTTGACGAGGCAGGTGGCCTCGGAAAATTTATGAACTGGGACGGGCCGACGTTCACCGACTCAGGAGGCTTCCAAGTATTATCTCTCGGTGCAGGATTTAAAAAAACCTTAGCAATGGATACACAAGGATTAAAATCTGATGAAATTATTGCTGAAGGCAAAGAACGCATGGCATTCGTTGACGAAGATGGAGTTACATTCAAATCACCACTAAACGGTTCATTACATCGATTTTCAGCAGAAATCTCCATGAGTATACAGCACAAAATCGGCGCTGATATTATGTTTGCCTTTGATGAACTCACAACGCTTGTGAATACGCGCCGTTATCAAGAAAAATCCTTAGAACGTACTTTTAGATGGGCAAAGCGCTGTATTGCAGAACATGAAAAACTTACCCAAGAACGCTTAGGTAAGCCATACCAAGCCTTATACGGTGTAGTACAAGGTGCAAATTATGAAGATTTGCGCCGTAAAGCAGCCCAGCAGATTGCTTCACTCGATTTTGACGGAGTCGGTATCGGCGGTGCAATCGAAAAACGAATTATTGGAGAAACTTGCGCATGGATTTGCGATGAAATGCCAGAAAGCAGACCACGACACGTATTAGGTATTGCAGCAGTAAACGATATTTTTGCTTGTGTAGAAAATGGTGGAGACACATTCGACTGCGTCGCCCCCGCACGCTGTGGACGAAATGGAGCCATCTTCTCACATGACGGAAGATACAACGTCAAACGCGCAGAATTCAAACGCGACTTTGGCCCACTAGAACAAGGTTGCACATGCTACACATGCACCCACTATTCTCGCGCATACGTAAATCATCTACTACGAGCTAAAGAACTAAATGGATTCACTTTAGCATCAATCCATAATGAACACTTCTTCATCACCCTACTCGACGATATTCGCACCTCAATTGATGAAGGATACTTCGAAGAATTACGAGATGAAACATTAGCTAAATTCTACGCAAACGGATCACGCGGATAACTCAAATTAATCGCATTATTGCAAGCGTTTACAAACATGCCGACTTGCCACAAAGCATACTGAATGCTACTCTTATTTTTGTCTGCGAGCGTGGCGGAATGGTAGACGCGCTGTCTTCAGGTGGCAGTGAGCAATGCTCGTAGGGGTTCAAGTCCCCTCGCTCGCACTTTGAGAGAAATGAATATAACTGTGGCGGTAACTATAACAGTTACCGCCACAATCTTTATCGCTAGTCCTTTTTTAAAAACTAAAAAGGCACACCACAGCGGAAAATAATACCTACACAATATAAACAACACCATAAACGCCGCGATGCGTTTACAGCATGAACCGGCCATGGTGGTTTAACTATTGATACAAACCTACCGACTCACGAGCGCAATATACGGTTGGCACGTATACAATATTCTCTTCTAGATGTTCACCTGTGATGAGTTTATACATCATAGCAACACCAGCTTTTGCAATTTTACCGATTTGCTGATCTATAACAGCAACACTAGGACTCATTTGCTCAAAAACAGGAATACTATCAAATGAGATAAGAGACATTTTATCCCCAACAAGCATTCCATTTTGATGAATAACACGTATTAGCTCTATGGCATCAGGAGAATACGCACAAATTACAGCGGAAATATTCTTTTTCACAAGTTGAGCATAAAGCTCTTCATACGAATGCTTACGACAAGCGTTAATCACACTATAGCGCCCCTTATTCATCTTGCTGCTTAATTCCACAAATGCATGTTCGCGAGCGTTAACCGTTTCTGACTCAAGACAACGATGAGATATAAAAGCAACTTTCTGATGACCGCATTTCGCTAAATGTTTTAGCGCATCACTTAATCCAGGGCGCGGATCGGAAAGCACAGCAGGAACTTTGGAAAGCTTAGAAATTCTACGATCAACGAACACAAATGGCAATCCACTTTGTATCAGCAGATTAAAATCTTTCGCATTATTGCCCTGAGGTATTATTAAAGCACCATCAATTCGCTGACCCAAAAGATTAGCTAAAAACATTTTCTGCTTTTTTGATGATTCTGAGGAAGTTCCAATAAGAGATGAAATGTTAAGACCGTTCAAGTCTTCTTCCATTTTAGAAATAAGCTCAGCAAAGTATGGATTGCGCAAATCCGGAGTTAAAATACCAACTATTTTATGCCTATCAAGCATTCGCATAGATCGCGCTCGTTCATCAGGAATATAACCGAGTTCATCAGCAATTTGAAAAACCTGTTTTTTCGTAGCTTCAGAAAAGCGTCCTTTATTATGCATGATTTGAGAAACTGCGCCAACAGAAATTCCTACGCTCAATGCGATATCCTTAATAGTCACATATCCCATTGTGAGCACTCCTTTGGGTCAATTGCAGACTGTAGAAGAAGTAATATAGTTATTATAACTAATAAAATGCTGTAGCAACACTGATTTTCCTTTATTTATCAAGGAAATTTACATAAAATTTGACATAGAGCGCACTCCAAGTAGCACAATAGTAGCAACAACTTTTTAAAAGGGGTAGTACATGAAGTATTTCAAACTCGCAAACAGCGATGTAACAGTTTCACAACTCATGCTTGGAGGCATGTCATTTGGTGATTCAAGTAATAATATGCATCAATGGACTGTCGATCAAGATACAACCACAGAAATTATTAAAAAAGCGTTTGATTTAGGATTAAACACAATCGACACTGCAAACGTGTACGCAAACGGTACAAGCGAAGAATTTATTGGCAACTCACTTCGTAAGCTCAACATTCCACGAGAGCAAATTACTTTAGCAAGCAAAGTATTCTTCAACGATGGAGCATTATCTGCGACAGCAATTCACCGTGAGATTGATGGCACACTTCAGCGTTTACAAACAGATTATTTAGATTTATATATTATTCACCGTTTCGACTACAACACTCCAATTGAAGAAACAATGCAGGCATTACACGAACTCGTCACAGCTGGAAAAGTTCGCGCAATAGGTGCAAGTGAAATGTACGCTTATCAATTCCATAATATGCAGGTAGCGGCTGAACAGAATGGTTGGACTAAATTCTCAACCATGCAATGCCATTATAATTTACTGTATCGCGAGTCAGAACGCGAAATGCTACCAGTTGCAAGACAATACGATGTACTTCCAACACCGTACAGTCCTTTAGCGAGCGGACATCTCACACGTGCCACTTGGGATTCCCAGTCAAAGCGATCCACAACTGACGTCATTATGCACAGTAAATACGATGCCATGAAAGCGCAAGATATGCCAATAGTTGAACGAGTCGCAACCGTAGCTCAACGCTTAAATCGTCCAATGGCAGAAGTTGCATTAGCGTGGCAGTGGGCGCACGGCGCTTCCTCCCCAATTGTCGGCTGCTCTTCGCCTGAACGTGTTGAGCAGGCAGTAAGCGCAACCACGTTACAGCTTAGCGACGAGGATATTGCGTTTATGGAAGAGCCATATACTGCTCACGAGCTTGTCGGACCACTTGCACGCCCTGGTGAGAAAACTCTTGCAGGCACAACTGCGCCAACAAAATAAGATTTAAAACGTAGCGTGAAAGGTGGGTGGGCTATAATTTTCAAAGCCCGCCCACCGCACGCTTATTCTTAAGATATAACGTTAATAGTCAATTTATGCACATGTAATTCGCAACAATATTTGCGCGTTAATCACACATCTGCTCCGCGGAAAGCGTCAAAATACAGATTTGACATCACTTGAACACCGTCAGGCGTTGGATGCACCCCATCATCTGATAAGTATTCACCATGCCCTGCTGTCACACCATTCCAATCAATAAGACCCACATTCGAATGTTTTGCAGCAAATTCGCGAAGTAACGCATTATTTGGATCTTGCCAATATAAAGCAACTCGAATAGTGAGGAAATACACTGGAAGCCCGCCTACTGCGTTAAGAACCGACTGTAAATTATCCTCAGTTATAGGGCAGTTTGTTCCTAAAGCAACAACAACTGCTTCTGGATGAAACTCCGCCTTATGCTGAGTGATGAGGTCAGGTGCGTCCCAAAGCTGACGACTAACCTTTGCGTCAATAAGAGCATTCGCGAACGTTGCCTGCAATGCTGGACTTGCACCAAGGGTAATTGAATCACCAATAATAAGAACACGAGCTGAGCTTGTATGAGCTGCAATATTAGTCTTCCACTGTTTCCATGGAAGATTAGCTGGCACTTTCTCCGCAATCGGACCGTGAGGTGCTGAAGATGTCACCTCTTTTTTATCTTTTTGCGCCTTATGGTCAGCATTCTTCTGATCTGCTTTACCATTCATCACACCTGCAGATCTCTTGGCAGAAACATGTGAAAGCTCAGGACGTAAATACTGAGCTCGAGCTTGCGCCAACTCACTCCAATTCACAGGAGCAATAATTAATGCAATACAACATAATGCTGAAATACCTGGAATAAGCCAGATATATGACAATTGCAACTTATGCAAAGGCCGCTCAATAAAGTAATAACACAATAAGCCAGCACAAATAATTGCTAAAAACTGAAGTACTACGTCATAAATACTAGGATTCTCTGTACGATTTGCAGGATTCATGAAAAGTAGAATTGGGTAATGAACTAAATAGAAACTGTAGGTCATAGTACCCAGCTGACATAAAGGCTTAAACGAAAATATTTTCGCTGTAAGCGAGCGCGGCATAATGCAGGTAACACATACTAAAGCCGCACAAACCGAATAGAAAAAATATCCACCATAATACATGTATGGCGCGTCCCCATGAGCAAGCACGGTTGATATGAGCAGAATAACTGCTGCAGCAATACCTGAATAACGAATAACATAAAAGTCTAGCGGAGCGCGTTTATTACTGTGATAGTATTTGCTTAATCGGGTACGCCATAATTTATATCCGATAAAAGTACTGCTTCCAATACCAAACTCGGCGAATCGTGCAATTGGACTGTAATAGGCAGAAGCAGCCCGCCCTGTTTTAAAGCACAATGCCATATACAATACACTTATAATAATGCAAACAGCGCTTAACTGTAACTCATCTACTGCTTTTCTGCGATAACGCTTATACACGTACAATATCATCGCCCACGCAATATTGAGTTGTAGAAGTACTCCAACATACCACAAATGCGTTAATGGACTTGGAAGACCAGCTGCTGCAAAATAATCAAGCTTGCGAATAATATACAAAATATTGACAAAAAAGAAGCTACTCGCAAATGTGTCAGATTGAACTTTAACAAGAAGTGACGGCGAGAAAATATAAGCACCTATTGCTGAGAACGCGATACACAAAAGCATAAGTGGCCATAAGCGAAGAATACGGCGTTTAAAAAACACTCCTATTTTGCTTATTTTATCAAAGCCAATTCGATCAATACTTTGACGCATTAGGTAGCCAGCTAGCACAAAAAATATGCTTACACCTATAAAACCACCCTGCAGTAAAGTTGGTCGAAAATGGTACAAAATTACTGCAATTATGGCAATTCCACGCAGCCCATCAAAGGCTGCAATATGCTTCTTCTCTCTCACGGATCCTTCCTTCCGCATTTTATTATATGAATAACCGCATATGGAATTACGCTGTACACTCATCCGTGTCGCATACGTGAAACTTCATCTGTTCTCAGATATTATTTAATAAACATATATTTGATAAGTGATTTTTGATACATCTAGCTAATAATTCACATGTAAGTGAACTCATAAATTTTCACAATTCACTTCGCACGCGATAATAACACCTTCCCCCAGACCATAACTATCCTGTGTTATCGATAAAAGCATGGATACTCTCGGACATTAAGTTGACGAACACATGTGGTATCTAATATTTCACAGTCATGATATTTTTCCATTCTGAAACCAGCTGATAGACTAGTCAAAAAGTGTAAAACTGGTTTCACAAGGAGAGATTCCATCAGCTCGGTTTATGACCTCCACGCGAAAATTCGTAACAACACTTCACACGATTACTTGTTTGTATTTTCTCCATGAAAAAGCACCTCTTTCGACGCGCCTGTTCAAGATCCTGTTTGACTAAATACTTGGTATGGACTAGAATGAAATTAATAGTTCGGCCCGGCTCCATCTTTCAGAATGCGAGTACGGGCTGATCGTCTATCTAAGAACATCCGTGATAAGAAAGATGAAGCACTCTACCACTATTCAAAGCAGCGTATCCCCGTGAAACTCACTATATCAAGCAAAAGACCCACTCCGATCCGCCGCCCAGATGGCTCTAGGCTTTGTATCAAAATGGGCCTGATAGTGGAGCGGATAACGGGAGTCGAACCCGCCTCTAAAGCTTGGGAAGCTTTCATTCTACCGATGAACTATATCCGCATATTGTGTGCGATTTTACGCTATCACACAACAACTTTAATATAGTATACTCACAATCTAAAAATATCAACAACACAAATTTTACGTACTATGCGCGCATACAATTCACGTATCCCAGCGTGCTTGCAAAAAAATTTATAAATTAGTGTATTTCTCGCATTTGTTGCGCCATATCTAATAAGCGTTTCACACGTTCTTCAGTTGGAGGGTGCGTAGAAAAAAGTTGCGCCATATCTTTTGCATTGAATGGGCTTGAAATCATTAGCGCAGAAGTTGATTGTGTTGCAGAGGTTCGTCGCATTGGCATATCATCCACAGAATATTCGATTTTTCGAAGCGCTGATGCTAAAGCTTCTGGATCTCCTGTAAGCCTGCTGCCATCCTCATCAGCATCATATTCTCGTGTGCGCGAAATTGCCATTTGTATGAG
>JAUMUB010000011.1 GCA_030530905.1 Bifidobacteriaceae bacterium
TATCCTAAGTAAAATCCGAAACGGCTATCTTTTACATTTCGAGGATTACGTAATATTGCATGATATTCGCCAGTGCTTGTTAAATCAACTGTAATATTCTCATTAACTGCTACTAGTGGATACTGACTCTCAACTCTTGCGTTATTTCTATTCCCTGCAACAGATTTAATATGAGCCCAAACAGTATCTACTGTTTCTAAAACATCTCCACCCTGCACTGTGTTATCTTGTAATTTCCACCCGAAACTATTATTACTTGCTCGCTCAGTTGCGATAATAGTTGGCGTATTTTCAGAGTTCACATTCGCATATGCAGGTATAGCAGTTAATGGAGATAACAACATTGCGCATAGCACTGCACCAGATACAATACGTTTCATCGTTAACCTTTCTCACCATTGAGATTGTGCACATTACAATATGTGTAATATGTGCTGCTATATTCCACACATAATTATGACGTGTAATATTCTTAACTTTCGTAATGATTATTTACTTAATATAAATGTGCACACGAAGCAATATGTGGGGAACTGTAAAGTGACGTATCACCATTTTGTATTGCATTCGTGTACACAAATACTGAAATGTTGAAATTATTTAAAGTATGCTCCTTTGCATTTACAGTAATTATATTTAAGACAGAATCATACTTATCGTGCAGATAAGTTATAACCCTCTCTTCGCACCGCAAAAATATAAGAAAAATAAATGCATATCCGCATAATTTTTCTTAATTGCATTTCGCTAACGATATAATATTATGCTCTCATCATCGCGAACATAATTACGTAACTAAGTTTACAATAAAATGTGATATATTGCAATACAAGTATGCAACATGTGCTAACAATTTACTACATAAAAAAAGAAATAACAACGCATTATTTTTCAACACAAAAATCTTTATTTCTCTACCCCTATACGATATAATTAACCAGTTATTCAAGCGTATGGTGCCCTCTAATGCCATGCGACTTGAGGAACGTGCAAAAGTAGGAATTAATGCCCCACATTATGAACTGCAATTGCAAACCTAGTTTTACAAGGAGAGCCATTTTGGCAACCAAGATTCGTTTAAAGCGTCTCGGTAAGAAGTTCTATGCTTTCTACCGTGTTGTAATTGTTGATTCTCGCAAGAAGCGTGACGGTCAGGTAATCGAAGAGATCGGTACTTATGATCCAAATAAGCAGCCATCTATCATCAAGATTAAGTCTGATCGCGCACAGTACTGGCTTGGCGTTGGTGCACAGCCAACTGATCCAGTTCGTAAGCTTTTGCAGATCACTGGTGACTGGCAGAAGTTCAAGGGTCTTGACGGTGCAGAAGGCACCTTAAAGGTCGCTGAAGCAGGCCCAGACGCTCAGGCACGTGTTGAAGCTGTAGAAAAGGAAGCTCAGAAGCTTAAAGCTGCAAAGTCTGAAGCTGCTGCAAAGGCTGCTGAAGAAGCTAAGAAGGTTGCAGAAGAAGAAGCAACTGAAGAAACTTCTGAAGAGACTGAAGCTCCTGCAGAAGAAGCTCCAAGCGAGGAAAAGGCTGAATAGTCATGCTCACCCAAGCTGTTGAACACCTCATTAAAAACATTGTCAATTTTCCAGATGATGTTTCTGTTAAGTCATATCAGAATGCACGAGGCGAGTTAATTCGTGTTCGTGTAAACCCTGAAGATATTGGCCGTGTTATTGGTCGCAATGGTAGAACTGCTAATGCTATCCGCACAGTTGCTCAGGCAATTTGCGATGACCATAAAGTACGCGTTGATATTATGGATATCCGTAGGTAACAGTTTATGGGTAGCGAAAACGTCGTAGACCCTCAGCATACTCTGCTGAGGGTCTGTCGTATCGGTAAGGCTCAGGGTCTTAAGGGTGAAGTAACTGTTCTTAGTTACACTGATGATCCTGAGTACCGTTACTCAACTGATTCTGTGTTATATTCTTCAGACGGTAAGCAAGAGTTCGTTGTAGAACATGCACGAACTATGAAAAACCGTTGGATTCTCAAATTTGAGGATGTTGACGATCGCAATAGCGCAGAGGCTATTAACGGTATTGAATTGTATGGTGAGCCAGATAGCGAAGAAGAACTTTTAGAAGAAGATGCGTGGTATACGCGAGATTTAATCGGATTAGAAGTTCGTATAGACGAGAACGCTCAACTGCAATTAGAAGCAGGAACTACTATTGGGAAAATAGTGGATGTTATCACGAATATGCAAACCCTAATTAAAATTCGCTTAGCAAATCCAACTACTGACGAACGCACGGCTCTTGTACCTTTTGTTGAACAGATTGTTCCGCAAGTTCATGTAAATGAAGGATATGTGACTATTACTCCTCCAGGTGGTCTTATTCCAGGTGTTGAATAATTGCGCCTTAACGCACTAATTGCATCTAGGCTAAGCTTATTGAGCGCCTAATTACACTAAAAATTAACTGAATAATAAATACACTAAACAACTACTACACTACCCAACTATTATTATGCGTATTGATATTATTTCTGTTTTCCCAGAGTTTTTTGAAGCTTTGCACGTTAGTTTATTAGGCAAGGCGATATCTAAAGGCTTGTTAGATATTCACACGCATAATTTGCGCGATTGGACGCACGATGTACATCATTCTGTTGATGACACCCCTATTGGCGGTGGTGCAGGAATGGTAATGAAGCCTGAAGTTTGGGCTCAGTGTTTAGATGAGATTCTTCACCTTGAACCAACAAATTCTACGCATACAGAAAACGAACAAACAAACTTTTTAGCCAATCAGCATTGTGAATCTGGTGAACAAAATCCTACTTCAAGCGATAATCAGCAAGAACGTCCAATACTAATTTTCCCTAACCCCTCTGCCCCTCTTTTTACACAACAAGCTGCCACAGAACTATCAACAGCTTCTCATCTAGTTTTTGGTTGTGGTCGATATGAGGGATATGATGCTCGTATTCCTGAATATTATCGTAGTCAGGGGGTTAAGGTTTACGAATTTTCTATCGGCGATTATGTACTTAACGGAGGCGAAGTAGCAACAGGCGTTATGCTTGAAGCAATAACACGTCTAATTCCAGGTTTTATGGGTAATCCTGATTCTATTGTAGAAGAATCGTATACGGGTTCTAATGCCTTGTTAGAGCATAAACAATACACACGTCCTACTTCTTGGCGTGGTATTGATGTGCCAGAAATTTTATTATCCGGACATCATGCAAATATTGCACGATATAGAAGAGATGTTGCACTTGAGCAAACTAGTGTTATTCGGCCTGATTTAATAGAAAAACTGCATTGCAGCGAGCTTGATAAGGCTGATCGAAAAAAACTCAGGTCATTAGGTTGGGAAGTTTCCTCTCAGCATCCTCGAAAACTTAAATAAGGCGAAAGAAAATGCGTGGAATATAGTTCTATAATTTCGCAAAAACACCACGTGAATTACTCATCAGCAATAATATAAAACACTGCAGTTTCACCATATTTTTTCTCTGAATCCACATGCCATCCCTCAGGGATTTGTGGCGCTTGAGATCTTGCTGAACGCTCTAAAATAAGTATTCCTTGTTCACTTATTCTTTTCTTCTCAATAATTACTTGTAATAATGCATTGCAATCATCTGTTGATAACGCATATGGCGGATCTAGAAAAATCACATCATAACATTCATCAATCTTATCAATATACTTTTGCGCTGTAGCCCGAACGACTTTTGCATGCATATGATCTTCCCAATCAGCATGATTTTTCAGTTGGGTAAGATTCTGTGCTATCAACTTTGCTGCTGGTACTGAAGATTCAACGCTTACAAGAGTTGCAGAACCTCTACTTAAAGCTTCTATTCCTAAAGCACCAGTTCCAGCAAACAAATCGAGTACGGAAGTGTTATTCAAGTATGAGCGTGCTTCTAAATATGAAAAAATAGCTTCCTTAGTACGGTCAGTGGTTGGTCGTGTTTCATGACGCGCGCTATGAATACTACTTCCTTTAAAACGCCCAGCGATAACATGCATACTTCTACCCTACTCAATATAGAGAAAAGTCGCAGCATACATATCGCATACACTTATACGCATACTGCAACTTTCTACTACTTGTTTTAGCTACTATTTAATTAATACGCTTAATTGCATCAATAATAAGATCCCAGAACTTGTTAAAATCAAGGCTTACGGCAACTTGAGTGTTGCAATCTTCCTCTGATGGCTCAGGACCTCGCAAATCTGCCACAGTCATTCCGTCAGTAAGTGTGCCGTGTGTTTCCACATCAACAGGGCATCTGCGAGTGCTAATAACACTAGGATCGATTAAGTATGCTACAGTGCATGGATCGTGCACAGGCGGATCAATAAAATCTTGATTATTCTGATATGCTTTGCGGAAGAAATCCATTAAGCCGCTTGCAAATTTGGCTAAATCAGTACCAAGATTATCGATTTTGCTCTGAATTTCAGGAGTGCATAAAGCTTGATGAGTAACGTCTAAGCCGACCATAGTTATCTTCCATGATTGGGAGAAAACAATGTGAGCAGCTTCTGGATCGCACTTAATATTAAACTCTGCAACAGCACTTGCATTGCCTACATGGTAGCCACCGCCCATAAGCACTACTTGTTTTACGCGATCAACAATACGTGGCTCCATACGAACTGCCATAGCAATATTAGTAAGCGGACCAATTGGCACAAGAGTAATGGTGTTTGGTTCATTGGACATAATAGTGTCAATAATCCAATTTACCGCGTGACCTTCATCAAGCTCTCGAGTTGGCTCAGGAAGCTCTACTCCGTCAAGGCCTGTTTCTCCGTGAGCATAATCGGCGATTGTTAATGGTCTTAATAATGGGTGACCACATCCGCGGTGTACTGGAATATGATTTGCATGTGCTTTTTCCAGAATTGCACGAGCATTATATGTCACTTTTTCAAGACTATGATTGCCGCCAACGGTTGTTACACCAAGCAAATCAATATTTGGATTTCCCAGTGCAAGAATAATCGCCATTGCATCATCATGACCAGGATCACTATCGAGAATAATTTTTTCCATTATCCACTCCAATCAGTGTGGTTGTTACTCTGCTATACAGTATATGCGACCCGCGTATATATCTTATCTAGCTGTTAATAATATGTATTTCTTCACCTCGCATGAAATCTAAAACAGCACCTGATAATTGCGGATACTGCGTTAGCATTTCATCCTCCTGCAACAACGTTTTAGCTTGCGCTCTCGCCTGTTCAATCATGTCAGCATCTTTTACAACTCGAAGTAGTTTTAGTGCGCTACGTCCACCCGATTGACTATCTCCTAGCACGTCTCCAGCACCGCGTAACTCTAAATCAGCCTGAGCGATTTTTGCCCCGTCAAGAGTACCTTCAATAACTTGTAATCGTTGCGAAGCTAATGGGTTATCAGCTCGTTGCGTTACTAAAAACGCCCACGAATTAGTACCGCCTCTACCAACTCGACCTCGAAGCTGGTGTAACTGAGATAATCCGAAATAATCTGCGTCAAAAATAACTATACAACTTGCTTGTGGAACATCAACACCAACCTCAATTACAACAGTTGAAATAAGCACTTGTATACGTCCTGCAGCAAAATCACTCATTATCTGCTGTTTATCTTCATCGCTATCTTTACCTGTGAGCGTTGATACTGTGATTCCCTGAAATTGAGGCAGTTTTCTCAAACGAGCACTAATTTCATGCACAGAATGAGGTTGTATTTTCTCATACACTTCTTGTGGATCATCATTTTCAACATCGTACATATCAGGCATAGTCTCTTGCAGATCTTCAACCTGAGTATCGTCAATACGAGAGCAAACAATATAGGCTCTCTCCCCTGCTAATACACGATTGCGAATATGAGTAAACACTTTTGCTATCTGCATAGGATTGTGTTCGTCAATAACATAGGTTTTGATCGGTTTTCTTCCCCCCGGAAGCTCTGTGAGAGTAGAAACTTCTAAGTCGCCAAACCAAGTCATTGCAGCTGTTCTAGGGATTGGCGTGGCTGTCATAATCAGCATATGAGGAACTTTTGAACCTGAGTCACGTAATGCTTCACGCTGTTTAACACCAAATCGATGTTGTTCGTCAATCACCACTAAGCCTAATGATGGAGCTTGTATCTGCTTACTAAAAGCCGCATGTGTTGCAACAATAATACATGGAACACCACTAGCAATTGTGGCTAGCACTTGTCGCCGCTGAGCTAGGCGCATTCCTCCAGTTAATAATAGAACAGGCAGCGGCTTGTCCTCAACCTCCACTTGCTCAACCATCGAAGTAATATTATGGTAGTGCTGTTCAGCTAAGACCTGTGTTGGCGCAACCATTATTGACTGACATCCAGAGCCTGCAGCTCGTAACATGGCAAGCAATGCAATTATTGTTTTACCTGAGCCAACCTCACCTTGTAATAATCGCTGCATAGGTGTTGCTTGTGACATATCTTCTTGTATTTCATGCAGAACTTGTTGCTGCCCTTGTGTGAGAGTAAACGGCAAATTTCCAATAAAAGCTTGTTCAACTGTCTCATCATTACATACTGGGGCTTCGTTCTTATTATTTTGCAACGCTACTTGAAGTACAGCAACCTGTGTAATGAACGCTTCCTCAAAGCGTAAAGTACGTAAACCCTCATAAAACTCTTGCTCGGTTTGCGGATTATGTATAGCCTTATAAGCCTCAAAATGATGCATGAGCTGATTTTGAGCTATTACGTGTTCTGGTAGAATATCAGGCACATCTTCATCATCTAAAGCATGTATTATTGCTAAAATTTGTTCATGTATTGTTTGCGAAGAAATTCTCGAATTAGCATGATATACAGGACGAGGTTTAGTTAACGCTTGTACTGCTTCGTCCACAGTCGCCACATCATAAGTTACATTTGGGTGAGCAATCCCTGACTGTTCATTATTATCAGATTCTGATTCAGCGTTTTGTATTGTTAATATTTCTGGATGCATAAACTGCTTTTGTCCAGCATACTCTCCAATTTCGCCAGATATTGCAATAGTCATGCCAACTTGTATGCGCGATTGCATCCATTGAACATAATGTGTTTTATAACTAAAGAAAATAATTTGCGTTTGATCTAACTGTTGGCTCGAACCTTGCTCATATGCATCAGTAACTGTGATTTGCAAACGCATACCGTATCGCATGCTCATAGGTATTACTCGAATGTCCTGCACATAGCCTAAACACACTATTTTTTGCCCGACTTGCGAGTTTGAAATACTTCGCAAAGGTAATGCTGGCATCACTCTAAAAGGATAATAAGTAAGTGCATCTTGCACTGTTTGTATGCCGATTTTTTTAAAAGCACTAATCCGTCGCGCTTGTGAAATACAAGATGAGATTGGCGTTTGCAATGTTATGCTCATACTAATACCTTCCACCTATTCATCTTATAGTCTACACATATAAGCAAAAGCCCCGCGTATCCAATGGATATCGGGACTTCATAAAACGCTTGTTTCACAACTACGCAGCAACACGTGCTACCTTGCCAGCCTTAATGCACTTTACGCAAACACGAACGCGCATGTTCTGACCATCAACGGTGGTACGAACAGGCTGAAGGTTAGGGTAAAATCTGCGCTTATTGCGAATATGTGAATGTGAAACGGTATAGCCGGTCTGTGGACCTTTACCGCACACTGCGCAACGAGCTGCCATTGTTAACTCCTATAAATTCTAGACTTGCAAGTCGTTGTTCGAAATTAATCGAACACACAACTACACAACTATACCCGTAGGCTTGACATATTGCAAATCCTCAAATGTCATATTGAGGTATTTTTGTATTCCACAACCTCATATACACAATTATATTCGAAGTAAATTATACGACTTTAATACAACAATTCCCTAATATATAATTATATTAAAGAGGTCGCCAAATCTTTTATTGACATTCCTTCAAACCTGTTCTTTTATTTAAAAAAGAGTTACTATTTTGTAATACTAAAGGTTTATAGTGAATTAACCCACTTTTATTCCACCAAGGAGAATTATGGATCATACAGAGCTTCGCAAAGCAATCGCTTGCATGCCTAAAACAGAGTTACATTTACATATTGAAGGCACTTTGGAAGCACCGCTTGCTTTACAACTTGCTTCTCGCAACAATGTTTCACTTCCGTGGAATACCCTAGAAGAGCTTGAAAAGCAGTATGATTTTTCAAACTTACAAAGCTTTTTAGACTTGTACTATATTCTTATGGGCACATTAAAAACTCAAGAAGATTTTGCTGATTTAATGTTTGCCTATTTGCAACGCGCACACGAAAACGGCATTCGTCATGCTGAGATTTTCTTCGATCCTCAAGTACATATGAATAATCACATCCCATTTAGCACAGTTATTAAAGGTTTGCTTAATGGCTTGGATTTAGGTAAGCAAGCTTTTGGTATTACGGGTGGTTTAATTTTGTGTATTATCCGAGATATGCCTGTTGAATCCGCTGAAGCCGTGCTGAAGGAAGCTGAGCCTTATGCTAAAGATCTTATTGGTATTGGTTTGGATTCTGCTGAGGTTGGCTACCCTCCTGAACTATTTGAAGCAGTATACCGTAAGGCTCGTCAACTTGGATTGCATTGTGTAGCTCATGCAGGTGAAGAAGGCCCTGCCGACTACGTGAAGCAGGCTCTTGATGTTCTTCATGTTGAACGCATTGACCACGGTATTCACGCGTATGACGATCCTGAGTTAGTTCAACGTCTTGCACAAGAACAAATTCCTCTTACTTCTTGCCCACTGTCTAATAAGCGTTTAAAAGTTGTTAATGATATTCGCGAGCTTCCATTGCATGAAATGCTTCAAGCTGGCTTACGCGTATGCATTAACTCTGATGATCCAGCATATTTTGGTGGCTATCTTGTCGACAATTATATGGCTTTATTGGAAAATGGATACTCTCTTGAAGAATGCGCCACATTTGCACGAAATAGCATTGAAGCTTGTTTTATATCTCGCGAAGAAAAAGACACACTTCTTGCAGATTTCGATAAGTGGTATGAGCAATACGTGAAATAATTAGTTACTATTTCTTTTATAGCGTTATATCTTTTACAAAGGTATAACGCTTTTTTGTGGCGTTTTTCTAAATTCACTTACTGAAAAAACTATTACCTATTATGTGTTTGCATATATTATTTTCCGAGAATATTAGTAAAACTAAATCCTTTTACTACTGCAAGTGAAATTGCTGACATCATTTCTGACAAGAATTTTGTCACTTGTGGATCACGATGTTTTGAAGCTTCTCGTATTTTTGGTAATGCGACTTGCCAATTGTTAATTAAATCAGTAAAAGTCTCATAACCTCCTGCACGAAGTACTTCGTATTCCTCATCAACAAGCTTTTTTCTCTCTTCCTGAGATAAGCCAAGCATAAATGAGTTCAACGCCTCGTTCATTGTTATTGCACTTTTAGATAGCTGATCGCAATATATGAAGTCAGATTGCTCAATAATCCAATTCTCGCATAAGTGTTGCAATATGCCATTAGCATCGGCACGAATAATTCTATATTTTCCAGGGTAATATAATAAGCCAATTATTGAGTCTTGTGGCACGAATTTTTCTGCGTATTCTTCCATGCGATGATATTCTTCAGTGTTCAATACACTTTCGTCAAATCCAGGACCATCAAATGAATATACTTTTACTAAACGCTGCTCAAATGGCATTTTTTCAGTATATTGATTACGTATTTTGGTATACCACACTGCAATATGCTGCTTTAGTGACTCGAATACATTATTGTCTTCTACCTTGTCATTAGCATGCTTAAGCAATTCCATTGCAGCATAGTATGCCATATTTCCACCCTTGGAATGGCCGCATATTACGGCACGAGGATTTTTCCCATCCTCTGTTTGCTTTGAAACAATAGATTTTGCATATTCATACGCATCAACCTGCGATGGAACAGGATAGCGGTACGTCATATTAAAATCTTCTTTCCAACCAACTAAAGTATTATCAGTTCCGCGATAACATATACAGATTAAGCCTTGTTCGCCAACACCAATACAGTTGGAAAGGTCAAAAGTCATTGCCGCAAACTGTTGTTCTGTTTCATGATCAAAACGCTGAATGTATTCGCCAATACGTAATCCTCGATACCTTGGACTTTGCGCGAGTAGCAGCAGTAGATGCAAGCGAGATTCTTCTTCTGAACCATGCGAAAACATGGTGTTATAGTCTTCAGCACGTAATAATTCGTAAATTGGAACAGTGCTAAGATATTTTTGCGAATCAAATTCAGGAATATTATTTGGTAAATTAGTATATGACAACACTGAAAACGCCATTGCGTCAATTGCGTTATACGGCAGTTGATCAAATGTTCTTAACTCATTGCGCACATAGTCTTCGAGGTATGTCATGTACACTACTGTAGTTGTATAGAGGTATTTTTTCTAACTAATTTGAAAGATCTATAAAATATGAGTCACTTTATTACTTGGTTCAATACTCAAGGCGATAAAATTATTACTTTTATTATTGCACTTGCAGTCACATTCGTTATTACACAAATTATTGCAAAAATCATGAGAACTGCCTTGCATCGATCTCAAATCCCAAGCGCAAGTATTTTTATTAACACTGTGCGTATTATTCTCTGGGTTATTGCATTATGCAGCATGATGTCGGGAATTTTCGGTATTAATATTTCTACTTTTATTACCGCGTTAGGTGTTGGCGGTGTCGCTATTTCTTTAGGCGTTAAAGATAGCGTTTCTAACATGGTTGGCGGTTTTACTCTAATGATTGGCAAAGTCATTCAACCAGGCGACTTAGTAAGCATTAATGGAACACGAGGTATCGTAACTGATATTACTTGGCGTCAAACTGTGATTCGTGAGCGTAATGGCAATAGTATTGTTATCCCTAATTCCACACTTACCACTGCCACATTAGAGCGACTTACTCCAAGAAATGAGTCGGCAATTGTTCTTGATTTTGAGGCATCACCGAATGCTGATAAGCAGTCTATTACCGATGTGTTCGAAAAGGCTATTCTTACAAGTGCTGCACAATACATGAATAAAAATGAGGCCATTTCAGTTAATTTCACCAGCGCTACTGCGGATAGCATTGGCGGTACTGTCACTTTCCACGCAAAATTAGATACACCTATTACTTCTGTAAAAGATGCGATTATTCAAACAATTCTCACGAATAAAGCACTTGAAGATAATATAATCACTAATGTTCACTAAAAGCTATTCAATATAAGAAAAGAGGGGTTTACTCCCCTCTTTTCTTTTTATGCAATTATTATTACCGATATTTTAATCTCAAGTATTTTGCGCATTAGTTCACGATATATAACATATCTTCAGTAGCTAGTTCATAGTGCTTGGAAAATCATTGGCAGCAAGTTCACTCCAACTGTTCCAGTCACAGTAAAGAGAATAAAGAGTATAACACCCCAATTAATATAAGCTGCCATTATATGCAAGCGTCGAGGCAGTTGCTTTGGCGCTTTGAAGAATACAAGTTTCTTATGCTCACGCCAGAAATTAATTGCACCTGAGACAAGGAAAATTAAACCTAGTAATGAAACACATGCTGATAATACAATCAATACTATATTTGAATTAGAAAGTAGTGATTCAGGATCTGTGAAATCAACCGTATCACCTAATAAACTAACTAAAATTCCACCTTGGAAATTAATGCACATGTGCAAAATAACGCTATAGCGGAGTTTTGAAGTACGAGTATATATGTATCCAAACACTAAACCAAGAAGTGTAGCATAAAAGAACTGTGCTACATTCATATGGAATAAACCAAACGCTAATGCCGAAAATACAATTGCTGGCACTTCGCCGAATACACGTAAACGGGAAAGAAGTTGCTTCCTAAAAATCCATTCTTCAAGTATTGGTGCAACAATCACCGTGAAAATAAAGGATACAACTATTGAAGAATTTCCAACCATGCTGTCCACTTCTTCATATGCTGCACCTTGAGAAATAACTTGGTCTACCAAGTTTCCAATAATTGATCCAATAATAATAAGGAAATAACAGATTGTGTAATATTTCAGTAGCGTTGTCCACTTCATAGTGAACTGTTTGGTTTCTGCCACTGGGATTTTACGTAGCAACAAATATAGAATTGGCACGCCAATCACAAATTCAGTGACCATGGATATTGCCATTGCAATATTGGTATTGCTCAATAATCCATCAATACCTAAATATGCAAAACCTAAACTTACAGCACTTGCTGCCAGCTGCCAACCAATAAGGAATAGTAGCAACGTAAAACCAATATAAGAGTATTGCGAGCGCGCATACTTAAATAATTTGTACATTGGTGACGAAGCAAAACTGCGATGAGATGTAGGCCGTCCTGAAACATTCTGATTAGATTGTGCAGTCTGATAAGCAGGTTGGCTATCAAACTGTGATGCTTCTTGAAAGTTGGATTGATTTACTTCATACTGCTGAGCATTTGAAACGTATGAGTTTTGCAATGTATCCGATAACGGCACAGCTGAATCACTTGTTTGTGTAATATTATTTTGTTCTAGAGTTATCTGTGAATTAGAATCAATCGTATGAATATCAGGAACAACATATTGTGCTGAACTCTCAACTGTATTCTGATTTATATCTTGAGCAGAGCTTTGTTCATAATTCTGCTCAGTTTGCTGCTCTAAATTTTGATTATCTTGCATAAAATTACCTATCAATTGTTACTGAATTACGCCATTAATAAGTTGTGTTAATAATTCTGTAGTATTTACACCCATTTTGTTCCAAGCAATTGGATATAAGGATGTTGAAGTAAAGCCTGGCATGGTGTTTATCTCATTAACCATGATATTTCCGTTATTTTCAACAAAGCAGTCTACTCGGCTTAAACCTGTGGCATCTACTGCTTTAAATGCACGAATTGCAATATCTTGCACTCGATCAAGCACATCTTGATTTACATCAGCAGGTACTTCAACATGGGATGATTCGGCGTCTAAATATTTACTATCGAAATCATAGAACTGATCTTCTCCCTGTTGTTTTAAATCAAGCACAATTTCACCTGGCAAGCTCGCTTGTGGCTCTCCTAGCGGGTTTGGAGAAAACACTGCACATTCAATTTCTCGCGCATCTACACCATGCTCAATTAGAATTCGCCAATCATGATGTGAAGCTTCACTTATTGCAGAAATGAGTTCTTGCGAATTTTCATACTCTACTTTAGTAACTCCAAAGCTTGAGCCAGCACGTGAAGGCTTTACAAATAAAGGATATTGTAAGCCTGCTTGTTTTACTTGCTGTAAGTACTTTTCACCCATTGATGATAAGGAATTATCTTTTAATTCACGTCGAACATCAATGGTGATGCTAGGTACAACAGCAATACCTGCTTGTTTTAGAATTTCTTTTGTGAAATGCTTATCTATACATACAGCAGATGTGAGAACTTGTGTTCCAATGTATGGTATACCAAGCATTTCTATCATTCCCTGCACTGTACCATCTTCACCATAAGCTCCGTGAAGTACTGGTAGCACAACATCGATATGCCCAAGATTTATTAAAGACTGATTCTCATTGCTTTGCACATAAAAACCATCAGCACCTTGTGCCATATTAATCACAACAGCCTGAGAAGATTCGGTTTTTTCGACAACTGGTAATGGGGTTTTTGCAAAATCAACAGTACGCGGATCGAGCGCATTGTATAACCAAAGCCCCTGTTTAGTAATGCCGATAGGAACTATTTCAAATAATGTGTTGTCTAAAGATTTCATTACATTTGCCGCTGAAATGCATGAAATAGAATGCTCATCCGCTTTTCCGCCGTACAGTACAATAACACGTTTCATTTGCAATCTCCGAGCAATAATTATTCTTCGCTAATGTTGCCGTCAAATAATTCGCTAAGCATCATATCGCAAGTGATACCATCGTGCAATACATGACTCATAGCTACTGCTAGTGGAGTTGCAACACCAAGTTTCTTACCCATATCAACAACAGCTTGCGTGGTTGGAACACCTTCAGCAACACCATTACTTGCAGCAGTGGCTTCTTCTACGCTTAAGCCCTTACCTAAATTAGCTCCAAAAGTGTAGTTACGACTTAAAGGAGATCCGCAGGTTGCGATTAAGTCACCAACGCCTGCAAGTCCTGCAAAGGTTTTTGGATCAGCGCCTGCAGCTGCACCGAGTGCTGTTAACTCTGCTAATCCACGTGTCTGAATCATTGCAGCAGTGTTTTCAGCATATCCAGCTCCACGAGCCATACCTACTGCGAGCGCAATAACATTCTTTAAAGATCCACATAATTCCACTCCGATGACGTCAGTAGAAATGTAGAGTTGGAAGTATTTATTGGAACATGCTTGTGCAACAATACGAGCGTTGTCAATGTTTTCACATGCCACCACAGCAGCTGCTGGTTGGCGGTCAGCAACCTGCTTGCTTAAATTAGGGCCAGAGATTGCAGCGAAGCGTTCAGCTGGGAGTTCTAACGCCTCACGAACTGCCTCATCCATACGTTTACCTGTTGTTTTTTCAATACCTTTCATAAGGGAAACGACAATAGCGTTTTGTGGTATAAGATCTTTAAATTCTTCAAGTGCTACGCGAGCGAATTGTGCTGCAATTGCAACCACAATAATATCAGCATTTTTTACTGCATCTTGGCGGTCTCCGGTAGCGGTCATATTATCAGGCAAACAATCCACGCTTGGTAGTCGAACTTCATTGCGATGATGATCGCGAATTCCTTCAACAATTTCCGGCTCAATTGCCCACATAGTAACATTGTTACCTGCATCAGCTGCAACTTGACCGAAAGCTGTTCCCCAAGCTCCTGCACCAAGAACGGTTATATTCTTCATAAAATATCCTTTTCTGCTACCGTTTTACTCATAACATCGATGAATACTAGGAGTATTATATGCACTTATACTCGAAATATGCTGGGAATAAGCGTTCTTACACGTATTTTACTCGTTTGCTTAATCGATAATCCCAATAACCATCCGGTAATGGTTCGTTGCGTATTTCAGACATAAGAGCGTTCATACGTTGTTGCACTCGAATACCTAATTGAGTTGCAAGCTCTTGCGGAACATGCTCACCCCAACTGTCTTGGCTTGCCAATAAATCACTGTAATCGAGTTGCATATCATAATGAAGCATTACATTCTTACGTGGCCATGGCAGCCAATGATTAATACTTGCAGCTCCCCACGTTACTGCGCAATATAATGGAACTTGCTTACCTAAACGTCTTGAAGCTTCTAAAGCAATCACCCCAACACCATTTTTAACACTCATAACCCATTTTTGTGGATCGCGAGTAACAGTGCCTTCTGGCCAGATAGTAAGAGGTCTTCCTGAACATAAAATATCAATAGAAGTGTTTTCAATAGCACGCGCTTTACCGCTTCTACGTTCCACAGGCTGCACGCCTACTATTTGGAAAAATTTACCAAGTATTGGCCATCGCGTTAATTCAGCTTTTGCCATGAATCGAGGTCGACGCCCCATATGGAAAAGTGCAACCATTGGAACAAACACATCAAACATGGTTACGTGTGTGGCTGCAGTAATGAAAGCTCCTTCTTCAGGAATATTTTCTAAACCCCACGCATAATATTTTCCACGTGTGCGCATAACCCATGACATTGTGTTGAGTAATAATTTTGTCATTTTAGGATTTTGAGCCTTAATTTCTTCAACACAAGGGTGATTTCTTCCTATTGGATCATTGCGAGTTGGATCTACACACTCGTATTTCGATGTGAGTATAGACACCTGTTTATTTGATAAAGGCTTTACACTACTTCGCGGAGAAACTTTTCCTTTAGAAACCATAATTACTATTGTGCCGTAATGGCATAACAAAGAGCAGCCCAATAGTTATTGAACTGCTCTAATACACGTTTTGTTTTGAGATATACGTTAGTCAACTCTTGCCTGCAAAGCTGCTAGCTTACCTCTGAAATCAGCATATCCACGATCAATAAGAGAAATGCCATGAACATCAGATGGTCCTTTTGCTGCTAATGCCGCAATAAGATGACTGAATCCACCTCGCAAATCTGGAACATCGATATCTTGGCCTGTTAATGGTGTTGGACCAAATATAACTGCGGAATGCTTGTGATTAAGCTGTTGGAATCGGCAAGGTAATGAGCCTAAACATTCTTTATACAATTGAACTGTTGCACCCATTTGTACTAGAGGTTTAGTAAATCCAAAACGATTCTCATATACAGTTTCATGAACAATACTCAAACCTTTTGCCTGAGTTAATGCAACAACTAGCGGCTGCTGCCAATCAGTCATAAAACCAGGATGCACATCTGTTTCAATTGCAACAGGCTGTAAATCTCCACCTGGATGCCAGAATCGAATACCTTTATCCGTAATATCGAATTCACCGCCAATTTTACGGAATACGTTTAAGAAGGTCATCATTTCAGGCTGTGTGGCACCTTTAACGAAAATATCACCATGTGTTGCGAGCGCAGCTGAAGCCCATGAGGCAGCTTCGATACGATCAGTTAACGATGTGTGAGTGTATCCATGTAAGGATTTTACGCCCTCAATGCGGAAAGTACGGTCAACGTCAACGGAAATAATTGCACCCATTTTTTGTAATACTGCAACTAAATCCATGATTTCAGGTTCAACAGCTGCACCAGATAATTCTGTTTTACCCTCTGCTAAAACTGCCGCAAGCAAGGTTTGCTCAGTAG
>JAUMUB010000012.1 GCA_030530905.1 Bifidobacteriaceae bacterium
GAAATAGTCTCCTCTGTTAACTTTGGACGTTGTGCAATAAGCACTGTTATATCCTTTCAGCTTTTGCCTGTCATACAACAGACATCGGCAAGGTGGAATGTACTGAAATTAGTGCTCAGACGCGACGACGCTTCGGTGGACGAACGCCGTTATGCGCTTGCGGAGTAACGTCGGTGATTGAACCGACTTCAAGTCCAGCAGACTGTAGAGAACGGATTGCTGTTTCGCGACCAGAACCTGGTCCCTTAACGAAAACATCAACCTTCTTTACACCGTGCTCCATAGCCTTACGTGCAGCAGATTCTGCAGCCATACCAGCAGCGTAAGGTGTGGACTTACGAGAGCCCTTGAAACCTACATCGCCACCAGATGCCCATGAAACAACTGCTCCGGATGGATCTGTAATAGAAATAATTGTGTTATTAAAAGTGGACTTAATATGCGCTTGGCCTACTGGTACGGACTTACGGTCCTTACGACGTGGCTTTCGCGCGGCTTGCTTAGTAGCTGCCATCGATCCTCGTTCCTTTGTAACGAATACTAACTTGTCTAAGTATTAAAAGCTGTTAACTCTTAACCTTGACTACCACGTATTACTTAGTAGCCTTCTTCTTACCTGCAACCGTACGCTTTGGACCCTTACGAGTACGTGCGTTGGTCTTAGTACGCTGTCCACGTACAGGAAGTCCCCTACGGTGGCGCTGGCCCTGGTAACAATTAATTTGAATCTTACGACGAATGTCTGCGTCGATTTCACGGCGCAAATCACCTTCAATCTTGTAATTTGCTTCAAGATAATCACGCAAGGTGATGAGCTGTTCATCCGTCAAATCCTTAACGCGGGTATCTGGATTTACGCCAGTAGCGTTAAGTGTTTCTTTAGCGCGAGTGCGACCTACACCGAAAATGTAGGTAAGTGCAATTTCAATGCGCTTTTCATTTGGGATATCAACTCCGGCAAGACGTGCCATTGTTTTTCCTTCTTTACTTCGCAGGTCTTGCACCAAATCTTCCATTTCTGGACCGAGCCTGCGCACTCGGTGTTCAACCGAAGTTGTGATTCAGTGCCTTATCTTTTTAATACCGCTGGAAATCTGATTAGCCCTGACGCTGCTTATGGCGTGGGTTGGTGCAGATAACCATGACGCGGCCGTGGCGTCGGATCACGCGGCAATTCTCGCAGATCTTCTTCACACTTGGACTTACCTTCATGGTTTTCCTTTTCTTTGGTTAGCTATTTACTTATAGCGGTATGTAATTCTTCCACGATTTAAATCGTATGGACTCATTTCAAGAACCACGCGATCTTGAGGAAGAATACGAATGTAATTCTTACGCATTTTTCCCGAGATAGTGGCGAGAACAATGTGTTTATTCTCAAGTTCTACTCGAAACATTGCATTTGGTAATGCTTCGACTACCTGACCTTCGACTTCAATCACACCGTCTTTTGCCATATGCCTCAATCCGTTTCTTTGAATTACGTAATATGTCCGAAGACACACCAAACTGCAATAATAGCAAAAACAGGGTATAACTAACACATTTGGCGTGTTGTTTATACCCTGTTTGAGAAGTTAAAAATTGTACTAGCTTAACGATTCAATAATCTGCTGATTGATATCGTTGATCTCGCCAACACCATTAACTGAAACTAACTGACCACGGCTTTCATAAATGTCAAGAAGTGGAGCAGTTTCTTTCTCGTATGTTTGCAAACGCTTCTCAATTACCTCAGGAGTGTCATCAGAACGACCCTCTTCTGCTGCGCGCTTCTTCATACGCTCAAGAAGAACACTGCGAGCAGCTTCCAAAGCAACCACATGATCCAAAGGAGTTTCTAACTCTTCAAGCATTGCATCAAGAGCCTGCACCTGAGAAGCATTACGTGGATAACCATCTAAAATCCAACCGTTCTTCGCATCATCTTGTGCAAGACGATCCTTAACAATAGAATTTGTCAGCTCATCTGGAACAAGCTCTCCGCGATCTAAATATGCTTGAACTTTCTTACCAAGTTCAGTTTGATTCTTTAGATTAAAACGGAAAATATCACCAGTGGAAATTGCTGGAATATTAAAATGCTTGCTTAATAATGAAGCCTGTGTGCCTTTACCAACACCTTGTGGTCCCATGATGAGAAGACGCATTATATGCCTTTCTACGGTTTACTATTAATTATTTTCTGAAGTATTTTCTGTTTCAGCCACATTTTCTGATGAGGCTTGTTCTGCATTGTTTGAAGTCTCATCAGATTCCTTAACTACTTCAGCATTATCGGAGGATGCTTCTTTGCTATCATCATCTTTCTTCAAAGTATGATCGAATAAGAAGCCAGCATACTGGAACTGCTCAGTCTGAGCGCGAGCCTGACGCAAGGTGTCAAGACCTACACCAGCAATAATAAGAATTGTTGTGCCACCGAATGGAAGCTTAGAACTCAAGCTCAAAGACATAATTAACACGGTTGGAATTAATGCTACGAAGAGCAAATACACAGCACCAACAGTATTAAGACGATTCATCACATAGTTAAGATAACGGCTTGTTGCGCTACCTGCGCGAATTCCAGGGATAAATCCACCGTACTCCTTCATATTATCTGCAGTCTCGTCAGGATTAAAAGTAATAGACGTGTAGAAGAAGCAGAAGAATACAATCATCAATGAGTACAAACCGATATACCAAGGTGATGTGGAACTTGCAAGATTTGTATTAATCCAAGTAACCCAGCTTTGACTCGAATTGCCAAACTGTGCAATAAGAGTTGGGATTGCCAAAATCGAGGAAGCGAAAATAGGAGGAATAACACCGCTCATATTAATCTTTAATGGCAAATAAGTGGATGAGCCACCATACATCTTACGACCAATCATACGGCGAGTATACTGCACTGGAATACGGCGCTGTGATAATTCAATGAAATCAACAAAGATTAAGATAACAATGAATACACCTACAACAATACCGAACTTAGTCCAGTTGCCATTAGATCCGTTCGTACCCCAACCGATCTCCCATAATTGTGGTAAGAAGCCAGAGCAGATGGACATGAAGATTAATACGGACATACCTTGACCGATACCTTTTTCGGTTACCAATTCTGCCATCCACATGATTAAGCCGGTTGCACCAGTCATAACAAGAATCATGACCACAAGATTCCATACGCTACCGTTTGGAATAACCTGACCGCACTGATAGTTGAACAACGCACCAGAACGTGCAGTTACAAGAATTGTGGTGGACTGAAGTAAAGCAAGACCGATGGTGAGATAACGAGTATACTGTGTAAGCTTTGCTTCACCCGACTGGCCTTCCTTGTGAAGAGCCTCAAAACGTGGAATAACCACACGCAAGAGCTGAATCACGATGGATGCGGTAATGTACGGCATAACACCCAATGCGAAGATTGAGAGCTGCAACATTGCGCCGCCTGAGAACAAGTTCACCAATCCGATGAAGTTTTCTGATGAGCTTGTAAGAGTTGCCATACAAGATTTCACCACAGAATAATCAACACCTGGTGTTGGTATAAAAGAGCCAATACGATAAATAATGATCAGACCAAAAACAAATAAAATCTTGTTACGTAATTCTTTGGTCTTAAAGGCTTGGATTAGCGTCCTCAACGGGATTCCTTCCCTCTTTGGCACAAAGTGCATTCTTTCTTAAACATACTCTAGCGTTTCATCTTACAACACAGGATAAACGTATGCAGAAAAACGCGCCGTTGCATTCATAATATATTGTATAAATCATATAAATACTTATTTTATAATAGTAAAAACAATATTTTTACACTAAGAACTAGCATATGTACACAAAAGCTACGCAGATTTTTTAAACTACATTTAATTTTTATGAGACAGAGCCAAGAATACTTTTTAAATTTCTTATGCGATAACTCAGTTTTAGTGGCGTATTTTCTTTTATCTGAGTAAAATTTTAAGCTTATTTAGAATATCGAAAAATTATTTTATAATGTTCAACACGCTTACATGAAGTAGCATATAAAAAATCCTCCCTAAATCGGGAGGATTTTTTATAAAACCGAATTATTCGGAGATTGAACCACCTGCTGCTTCAATCTTGGACTTTGCGCTTGCAGAAGCCTTAACACCCTTGATGTTTAATGCTACGCTTACATCGCCATCGCCAAGAATCTTTACAGGCTGGTTTGCACGTACAGCACCCTTTTCTACGAGGTCTGCTACGGTTACATCTCCACCCTTAGGGAAGAGTTCAGCAAGAGCAGCAACATTTACTACCTGGAACTCTACCTTGAATGGGTTCTTGAAGCCACGGAGCTTAGGAAGACGCATGTAAAGAGGTAACTGACCACCTTCGAAACCAGGACGAACCTGATAACGCTTCTTGGTACCCTTGTCACCACGACCTGATGTCTTACCCTTGGAACCTTCACCACGACCTACGCGGATACGATCCTTCTTAGAACCTGGTGCAGGATACAAATTGTGCATCTGTAAAATGTTGTCATCATTAGGCATAATCAGTCTACCTCCTCAACAGTTACTAAGTGGCGGACTGCCTGAACAAGACCACGATTTGCAGGAGTATCCTCACGAACTACTGTTTGACCAATCTTACGTAAACCAAGAGTTTGAACAGTAGCACGCTGCTTTGGGGTACGGTTAACAATACCGTGCTTGAGTGTGATCTTTAAATTGCTCATCACTCACCATCCTTTACCATAGCAGCTTTTTCTTCGCGTTCCTTACGAGCCTGTGCAATACCTTCTGCACGTGCACGAAGCATTGCGTCAGGAGCAACTTCTTCGAGGGAAAGGCTACGACGTGCAGCAATTTCCTCTGGCTCTTCCAAATGCTTCAAAGCATCTACAGTAGCACGAACAACATTAACAGCAGTTGCAGAACCCATTGATTTAGTGAGGATATCAGTGATACCAGCACATTCCATAACAGCACGTACTGCGCCACCAGCGATTACACCAGTACCTGGAGCTGCTGGGCGGAGTAATACTGTACCTGCTGCATCGTGACCGATGACAGGATGGGTTACTGTGCCACGAATACGTGGAACAGAGAACATGTGCTTCTTAGCATCTAATTGACCTTTTGCAATTGCTGCTGGAACTTCACGAGACTTACCATAACCAACACCCACAGTGCCGTTGCCATCGCCTACTACAACAAGTGCAGCGAAGCTGAATGTACGACCACCCTTGTGGGTCTTGGAAACACGGTTGATAGTTACTACGCGATCGAGTAACTCTTCACCGCGGTTCTCTTCACGACGGTTGCGACGCTGAGAACGACGACCTTCACCACGCTGATTACGGCGTGACTTGCGCTCAGTGTGTTCCTCGGATGCCACAGTATTCTGTGTTTCTTCAGCCACTTGAGTTTCCTTCTTGTTATCGATTTCGCTCACAGTGCTAGACCTCCCTCGCGGGCGCCTTCAGCAACAGCTGCGACGCGACCATGATACTTATTGCCGCCGCGATCGAATACAACAGCGGAGATGCCTGCCTTCTTTGCCTTTTCAGCAAGAAGTTCGCCAACCTTCTTTGATGCTTCGACCTTGGTTCCTTCAAAACCTTCAAATGCTGCAGACATTGTTGATTCGCTAACCAAAGTTACGCCTTTAACATCATCAATAATCTGTGCAACCATATGACGGTTTGAACGAGTTACTACCAAACGTGGACGCTCAGCAGTACCTGAAATTTTCTTGCGAAGGCGGGCGTGACGACGAAGACGAGCAACCTTCTTGCCCTTACCGAAAATACTAACGGTCATATCACTTACCAGCCTTTCCAGCCTTACGGAGGATGTGCTCATCGCTGTACTTAATGCCCTTACCCTTATATGGTTCTGGAGCACGAAGCTTACGAATGTTTGCAGCAACCTGGCCAACAACTTGCTTATCAGTTCCCTTAACGATTACCTGATTAGGATTTGGAAGCTCAAATTCGATACCCTCTGGTGCATCCACAGTAATAGTGTGTGAATAACCGAGTGAGAATTCGATACTCTTACCCTTCATCTGTGCACGATAACCAGTTCCTACGATTTCAAGTGTCTTGGAATAACCTTCGTGAACACCCTTAACCTTAGAAGCGATGATAGAACGGCTTAAACCATGCTTTGCACGGGTTGGTCGTAAATCATCTGCAGGAACTAAAACAATATTATTGTCTTCAACATTAGCGGTGATGCCTTCTGGAATAACATAAGAATCGTTACCCTTAGGACCTTTTACGCTAAAATTCTGTCCTTCAACTTTGACTTCCACGCCTGCCGGAATGGCGACTGGGAGCTTACCAATATGTGATGCCATTTGTTAGCTCTCCTTTCTCACCATACGTAAGCGACGATTTCGCCACCGATGCCCCTATCGGAGCATTCTTTTTGGGTTAACAATCCCGAGCTAGTCGAGATGATTGCGATTCCAAGACCACCTAAAGGCATTGGTAATGAATCAGACTTTGCATAACGACGCAAGCCTGGCTTAGAAATACGCTTGATGCCTTGAATAGAACGTTCGCCATTTGGGCCATACTTGAGTGAAACCTCAAGAGTTTGACCTACCTTAGCTTCCTTCGCGGTGAAGTCCTTAATATAGCCTTCGCGCTTAAGAATCTCAGCGATGTTCGCCTTGAACTTTGAATACGGCATATCAACAGTTTCATGCTTTGCCGTACTCGCGTTACGCAGACGTGTAAGCATATCTGCGATTGGATCTGTCATTGTCATGTGGGCTAATGCCCTTTCTCGCCGTGGTTTCCGCCGCCTTTCGCGTTTACACGCTAGGACCGCAGACCTTCAGCGTCGATATTTACCAACTGGACTTCGTTACACCCGGTAACTCACCGCGGTGTGCCTTCTCACGAAGGCAAATGCGGCATAAACCGAATTTGCGATATACGGAGTGTGGACGACCACAAACCTGGCAACGTGTATAAGCACGTACCTTGAACTTCGGCTTTGCAGCCGCTTTAGTTTTAAGAGCGGTTTTTGCCATTTTAGTTCTCCTTGAATGGGAAGCCTAAATGCTTCAAAAGCGCACGTGCTTCCGTGTCGTCCTTGGTGGTTGTAACCACTGTAATATCCATACCACGCTGACGATCAATTGAATCTGGATCAATCTCGTGGAACATGGACTGCTCGGTTAAACCAAAGTTATAATTACCCTGACCATCGAACTGGTTACCGCTGATACCACGGAAATCACGAATACGTGGTAATGCTAAGGTAAGAAGACGGTCTAAGAATTCCCACATACGGTCACCACGAAGGGTTACATAAGCGCCGATAGCTTGGCCTTCACGTAAGTGGAACTGTGCAATAGACTTCTTTGCACGTGTAATCTTTGGCTTCTGACCAGTAATTACAGTGAGATCCTTAATTGCACCTTCAATAAGCTTGGAATCGCGTGCTGCAGCACCAACGCCCATAGAAACAACTACCTTTTCGACAGTTGCAACCTGCATTGGGTTGGTATATGAAAATTCCTTTTCAAGAGCAGGAGCAATTTCATCCTTATACTGCTGCTTTAAACGTGGAGTTGCAGGTGCTTCAATAGTGGAATCACTCATGCGAGCTCCTTTCCAGACTTCTTAGCAACGCGAACACGCACAGTCTTTACCTTGCCGTCACGTACTTCTTCTTTAACTACTACGCCCACGCGAGTTGGCTGCTTTGTTTCAGGATCGATCACCATAACATTTGAACGATGAATAGGTGCTTCGGTTGAAACAATACCTGCCTGATCACCCTGCTGGTTTGCACGAACGTGCTTCTTAACCATCTGGATGCCCTCAACGATTAAACGATCGTTTGGAAGAACGCGAGTAACTTTGCCTTCCTTACCACGATCTTTACCGCGGATAACCTTTACCTGGTCGCCAGTCTTAATCTTAGCTACCAATCAGATCACCTCCGGAGCGAGGGACACAATCTTCATGAAGCGCTTATCGCGCAATTCACGACCGACTGGTCCGAAAATACGAGTGCCTTTTGGTTCACGGCCTGAACCGAGAATAACAGCAGCATTCTCGTCAAACTTGATATAAGAACCATCAACACGACGATGTTCTTTAACAGTGCGAACGACTACAGCTTTTACTACGTCGCCCTTCTTAACCGACCCGCCAGGAATTGCATCCTTAACAGTAGCAACAATAACGTCGCCAATGCCGGCATAACGTCGCTTCGAACCACCGAGCACTCGGATAGCTAAGATTTCCTTAGCACCCGTGTTGTCAGCAATATGAAGCCGTGATTCTTGTTGAATCATGAATTTCTCCTTTGCCGAGCTGGTTCTCCACGAGCACCCTCAAACAGAAGGTGCTTAGTGGAGCCTTGCCGAACATATATTTACTTGGCGCGCTCGATAATTGATTCGAGACGCCAACGCTTGGTCTTACTCAAAGGCCGAGTTTCCATAATACTCACGAGATCGCCAATTCGAGCCTCGTTGTGTTCATCATGGACCTTGACCGCACGAGTTTTACGTACAACCTTACCATATAGTGGGTGTGTTGAACGCTGCTCAAGCTCTACGGAAATTGTCTTATCCATTGCATCGGAAATGACATATCCGCGACGAACCTTGCGGAAGTTACGCTCTAGCGCCATTACTTCTCCTCAGCTTTCGTATCAGTCGCTTCTGGAGCCTGGCTGATGCCAAGCTCACGCTCACGAAGAACAGTATACATTCTTGCGATGTCGCGCTTTACTGCCTTAAGACGAGCAGTGTTCTCGAGCTGACCTGTTGCATGCTGGAAGCGAAGGTTGAAAAGCTCTTCCTTTGACTTCTTTAAGAAGTCTTCGATTTCAGCATTAGTCTTCTCGTTTAAATTCTTGATGGTATAGTCTGCAGTTCCGACTGACATCAGATGTCACCGCCTTCACGAGCAATAACACGGCACTTCATAGGGAGCTTGTCGATTGCGCGGCGAAGAGCCTCGCGTGCAACCTCCTCAGAGACACCACCGATCTCAAATAATACGCGACCAGGGTGGATATTAGCGATCCAGTACTCAGGTGTACCCTTACCAGAACCCATTCGAGTTCCAAGAGGCTTCTTGGTTAATGGACGATCAGGGAAAACCGTGATCCAAACACGACCACCACGCTTGATGTAACGGGTCATAGCGATACGAGCTGCCTCGATCTGACGATTAGTTACATAAGCTGGTGCTAATGCCTGAATACCAAAATCACCAAAAGCGATAGCGGTACCACCCTTAGCCATACCACGACGGCTTGGACGATGCTGCTTACGGTACTTAGTTCTCTTTGGAATAAGCATCAGCTCTACTCCTTCGTTTCTTGTGCAGCTTCAGCTGCTGGAGTCTCAGCTGCTGGAGCTTGATTCTGAGCAGAGCGATTTCCACGACGTGAACGACGTTCACCGCCACGACGAGGGCGGTTCTTACCCTGCTGTGCCTGCTGCTCTTCGAATTCACGCTCGGTCATGTCACCCTTATAGATCCAGACCTTTACGCCAATACGGCCATAAGTTGTGTGAGCCTCGAAGAAACCGTAATCGATGAGTGCACGAAGAGTCTGCAATGGAACGCGACCCTCACGATAGAACTCAGAACGGCTCATTTCAGCGCCACCAAGACGACCAGAGAGCTTAATACGAATACCCTTTGCACCTGCGTGCATTGCGTCCTGCTGTGCCTTACGCATTGCACGACGGAATGTAACGCGGTTTGTTAACTGCTCAGCGATTCCTTGAGCAACAAGCTGTGCGTCAAGTGCTGCGTTCTTAACTTCAAAGATGTTTAATTGTACCTGCTTGCCAGTGAGCTTCTCAAGCTTTGCACGAACGCGCTCAGCCTCAGCACCACGGCGACCGATAACAATACCTGGACGAGCGGTGTGAATATCAACGCGAACACGATCACGTGTGCGCTCGATGATAATACGTGATACACCAGCACGCTCAAGATCCTTGCTCATTGCTTTACGAATCTTGTCATCTTCAAGAACGAAATCGCTATAACGTTCACCAGCCTTGTTGGAATCAGAGAACCACTTTGAACGATGATTCTCGGTGATGCCCAAGCGATAACCAAATGGATTAATCTTCTGACCCATTTTTAGCGGGCTCCTTCCTTAGCTGATACGACAACCGTAATGTGGCTTGTGCGCTTGTTAATACGAGCAGCACGGCCCTGAGCACGAGCACGGAAGCGCTTTAAGGTAACGCCTTCGTCCACATAGGTTTCCTTGATTACTAAATCGTTCTCACGGAAAGATTCACCAGCACGATCAGCCTTAACGCGAGCGTTAGCGATTGCGCTTTCGAGAACCTTAAGCACAGGAACAGATGCATCCTGAGGTGCGAACTTTAAAATATTGATAGCTTCAGCCGTCTGCTTGCCTCGGATGAGGTCGACCATACGGCGAGCCTTGCGTGGCGTCACACGTACGTGACGAGCAATTGCTTTAGCTTCCATGTGTCTTACCTTCCTTAGCGACGTGCCTTCTTGTCGTCCTTAACATGACCCTTGAAGGTCTTTGTTGGGGCGAACTCACCAAGCTTGTGACCAACCATTGCTTCTGTTACGAAAACTGGCACATGCTTACGACCATCATGAACTGCAAAGGTATGTCCAATAAAATCAGGAGTGATCATTGAACGACGTGACCATGTCTTAATGACATTGTGTGTACCTTTTTCGTTCTGTTCATCGACTTTCTTCTGCAAATGGGCGTCGACGAAAGGGCCCTTCTTGATGCTTCGAGTCATCTGATTGAAACTCCCTTACTTACGATTCTTACCATTTGGACGACGACGAACAATCATCTTGTTAGAAGCCTTCTTAGGATGGCGAGTACGAACTTCGCCCTTACCCCATGGGGAAACAGGTGGCTTACCACCACGAGTTGTACCACCATGTGGATGGTCAACAGGGTTCATAGACTCACCACGAGTGATTGGACGCTTACCCTTCCAACGTGCACGACCCGCTTTACCAAGCTCAACATTTGCGTGCTCAGAATTGCCAACTTCACCAACTGTTGCGCGGCAACGAGCATCAACGTTACGGATTTCGCCTGAAGGCATACGTAACTGTGCAAATGCACCGTCTTTTGCAACAAGCTGAACAGCTGCACCTGCAGAACGAGCGATCTTTGCACCACCTAATGGGCGTAACTCGATTGCATGAACAACAGTACCTGTTGGAATGTTTGCTAATGGCAAATTGTTGCCTGGCTTAATATCAGCCTTTGCACCAGTCTCGATAACATCGCCCTGGGAGATGCCTTCTGGAGCAACAATATAGCGCTTTTCACCATCTGCATAGTGCAATAAAGCAATGCGTGCAGAACGGTTTGGATCGTACTCAATATGAGCAACTTTTGCTGGCACGCCATCCTTGTCCCAACGCTTGAAATCGATGAGACGATACTGACGCTTATGACCGCCACCGCGGTGACGAGAAGTCATACGGCCGTAAGAGTTACGACCACCAGTCTTGCTTAACTTGCGAACCAAAGACTTCTCAGGTGTTGAACGTGTAATCTCAGAAAAATCTGAAACAGACGCGTTACGACGACCTGGAGTCGTTGGCTTATATACGCGAATAGCCATAATTTAGTATTTCCTTACTTTTTCGGCTAATAATTAATTACCAAAAATATCAATTGCTTGACCCTCAGCAACGGTCACAATTGCACGCTTTTGATTTACGCGCTGACCGAAACCGGTACGGGTGCGAACACGCTTACCTGGACGGTTAAGAGTGTTTACATTGGTAACCTTTACCTTGAAAATCTCTTCAATAGCCTGCTTGATCTGCACCTTATTAGCTGATGGATCAACAACGAAAGTGTATTGACCACGATCAGAAGCTGCATAGCTCTTTTCAGAGACAACTGGCTTAAGAATGATATCGTGTGCTGGTTTATGAATAGCTACCATTGTTACGCCTCCTTCTTGCTTTCAAGGAATGCTTCGAAGCCTTCCTTAGTGAAGACGACATCCTGAGCTGTTACCACATCATAAGTGTTGAGCTGATCTGCGAAAATAACATGAACAGTTGGAATGTTACGAACAGACATCAATTCATTGATATTGTCACGAGAAATTACAACAGTGGTAAAACGATTCTCGGTTACAGGAGTTAAAGCAGCTACAGCAGCCTTGGTAGATGGAACATCCTTAATACCAAAGTCAACGATTGCTACGCGACCTGCATTTGCACGATCAGAAAGCACATAACGTAAAGCAGCAGCCTTCATCTTCTTAGGAGTGCGCTGCTCATAGCTACGTGGTACAGGACCATGTACTACACCACCGTGAGTCCACTGTGGAGCACGAATTGAGCCCTGACGAGCACGACCAGTACCCTTCTGCTTCCATGGCTTCTTACCACCACCAGAAACAGCACCACGGTTCTTTACAGCATGAGTGCCCTGACGAGCAGCTGCGAGCTGTGCAATAACAACCTGGTGTACGAGTGGGATATGCTCTTCGATTTCTGCGCTTTCAATGCCAAAAATCTCTTCTGGAGCGTCAACAGTACCGGAAACTTTACCCTTTGGATCGGTAACGTTAAGAGTAGTTTTAGCCATTATTATGCTCCCTTCACTGCTGAACGAACGAGCACAATGCTACCCTTTGGACCAGGAATAGCGCCCTTAATTGCGAGAATATTTGATTCTAAATCAGCATTCACAACAGTAAGGTTCTGTACTGTAGAAGTTACGTGACCCATACGGCCAGCCATGCGCTTACCCTTAAGAATACGACTTGGAGTTGCACATGCACCTACTGAACCTGGACGACGCTCGTTCTTGTGTGAACCGTGAGTACGGCGATAAGACTTAAAGCCCCAACGCTTAATAGTACCTGCAAAGCCCTTACCCTTAGTGGTACCGGTTACATCAACCTGTGCACCTTCAGCGAAGAGTTCAGCTGTCAATTCCTGACCTGGCTGGAATTCCTCAACATTTTCAGTGCGCACCTCAACGAGGTGACGGCGTGGTGTAACACCAGCTTTTGCGAAGTGACCTGCAAGTGGCTTAGTTACCTTAGTAGGGTCAATCTGACCATAACCAAGCTGAACAGCTTTATAGCCGTCAGTGTCTTCAGTCTTTACAGCAGTAATCACGTTTGTGGAAACATCGACTAAAGTTACAGGAACGAAGAAGCCGCGCTCATCCCATTCTTGTGACATGCCGAGCTTACGACCCAACAATGCAACACGATTTGAATTTTGATTAGACATAACGGTCCCTCCTCTCCTACAACTTGATCTCAATGTTTACGTCTGCGGGCAGATCAATATGCATGAGGGAATCTACTGCTTTAGGAGTAGGGTCCACAATATCGATAAGACGCTTATGAGTACGCATCTCAAAATGCTCGCGAGAATCCTTGTATTTATGAGGAGAACGAATAACTACGAATACATTCTTCTCTGTCGGTAGAGGAACTGGTCCCACAACAGTGGCACCTGCGTTCGTCACCGTTTCGACGATCTTTTTCGCCGACTGGTCGATGACCTCGTGGTCATAGGACTTAAGCCTGATGCGGATTTTCTGTCCCGCCATTGCCATACGCCCTTTCTTGCATTAGTTTACTGTTTACCAACCTGACTCAAGGGCACTGCACGACAAGACCATGAATTCTCATGATCTAACCACATCAGTGCGTAGCATCCTTATTGCATTATGCGCAATTTTTGTGCTACGCTCGCTATTTTTAATTACAATTTGCGAGCCCAAAAACAGGCAACTTATATATTTAATCATTGGCAGTGTACTAAATTATGCTGGTGTGTCACATATTTTCAGTGATTTCCAACATGAAGTAACAAAAATATTTTTAAAAATAATTTCGCATTCACCGCAACAACTTTGACACATTCTAGTAAATGTTGAGTACAAACACGAGCTTTTTACAAAAAATACACTTAGAATTTAAAAAACACTAAAAATTATTGCAGTAACCAAATTATATTCAACACAACCACTATTGTTGTTGCAAATTCCACTACTCCTGTGACAACAGGTTTCAAATATATTCCACGAATTCTATTTATCGAAGGAAGTACTACTGCACGCATCAATGCAAATAATGCAGCAGGAAGTATTTCAGGAAGTTTCACAAAAGCAAATATCACAATAATTACATGCCATGCTATTGAGAACAACAAATACATTACGCTATCGCGTTTGCGAATCATGGTTTTTACAAAAAGCACGCATCCAAACTGGAAGATTGCACACAACACTGCAATTATCAAACCGATTGTATATTGAGCAGTTACACTATGCACCATCACAATTGCCATAGTGCAGGAAGCAATTATTTGCACACAGTTCGACCATATAGAACGCTCCTGATGTAGCCATGCAGCCACACATGAAATAGCCCCTAATACTATATATAAAGGAACCCACAATAAAATACTGCGGTTTACAACAACAATAGCCAATCCAAAAAGAGCAAATAATATGCCATAAACCAGCACTTGCTTGAAATATTTCATATTTCCGTGCGATTTGCAAAAACGTTCAAGCATTGATTGCAGCAAAAAACAAATATTCCATGCAATAAAAATCATCCACGCCAAACCATTTCGACCAACAACACTTAACGCGATAATCGAAGCTTGCATAGCATACAACCAAGCTCCTGGCTGATTTGAAGTCCATGCTCTTAAAAACTTTTTCACGCCCAAACCCTTTAATTGAGCAGAAGATGACTTGCTTAAAGATGAATCAAATTGTTGTTGCACACATTCCAGAGTAATGAATAAGCATTCGCGTGTCTAGAGTTTTTTGTTATTTTCATCATCTTTTCTTGCATAATGCCCAAACATATTATTACTCTTATTACATATGAGCACAGCAAATGCATTACATATTAAGCCTATTCATACAAACCATGAAAATGTTTTATACCAGCATGGCACATTAGCGCAACTAGTACCTGGCTTATTAGAAGGTACTATTTCCATGAAAGAACTTCTTAACGAAGGCAATACTGGTATTGGCACTGGCGAAGGTTTAGATGGAGAAATTATTGTTCTCGATGGTGAGGCATGGAAAGTAGGACGAAGTGGAGTAGTTGAAAAAGTTTCTGACGACACCACTTTGCCATTCGCAAATATGCATCATGCAGCTTTCCAATTCCAATGCGAGCGCGAAAATATCGCATTACCAGAATTACATAATCGAATTGTTGAAGCTAACGGCCGCGCAAATGCATTTTTCAGCGTTAGAATTCACGGCTTATTCTCTTATATTAAAACTCGTGCTGTAGTAAAACAGTCTGCGCCATATCCTCCTTTGCAAACGGTGGCGGAGCAACAGGAAATTTTTGAAGCGCATAATGTGCAAGGTACTCTACTTGGATATTTTGCTCCAACTATTTTTAATGGTGCAGCAGTTGCGGGATTCCATGATCATTTTCTTGCAGACGACCACAGTATTGGCGGTCATGTATTGGATGCGACACTTAAAAAAGGTAAGATTTGTTCACAGATTTTCGATACGCTTGTGCAACATTTGCCAGTAGATAATCCTGAATATCGTAATCATGATTTTAGTCATGAAAATATTCTTGAAGCGATTGAAAAAGCCGAGCATTAAAATAGCTTGCCGAAAATAATATATAAATTTTGAGAAAAGCATTTAAAATCTAGCTGTTGCAATCTTTATAATTATATACCTTCTTATACAATATTTAAGTTAGCCTAATATATTAAAAATGTATGAATTTATTAGATTTCATATGTTTAAATACTTAAGGAAAATAATGTTACAGAAACCAATTGAACAATATACAGCTGCAGATTTACAGAATCCTGCTCTTACTGCACAAGATTTACATCAAATTGCTTCTATTCGCACTGATTTATGGACTGCTATTATGCAAAGCCCTAACTGCACTCCAGAGTTGCGCAATCTTATTCAGCAGAATTTACAACGCGCTTCTCAGCCTACACCAGCTGCACCACAGACAGCACCGCAAGCAGTTCCACAAGCTGCACCAGCTCAACCTAACAACGAGCCAAATGCTTTCACAAACATTTCAGATAATTTTAAAACCGCTTTTAACACATCAAAGCAAACTACCGGAATTAATAAGCTTACTGTGCTCACACCAATTATTTGGATTGTAACTGGCGCTTGCATGGTATTAGGCACATTCCTTCCTTTAGTTTCTTCTGGAAGCTACTCCTACACACTTAAAGATATTTCTAAAATACTTAACTTCGTAGATTTCATTTCCGGCTTCGTCAATTTCACAG
>JAUMUB010000013.1 GCA_030530905.1 Bifidobacteriaceae bacterium
TTTTCATGTGAGATTTCAATATTGTTAGCACGTAATGCTTCTTTAACCTGATCTCCAATACGCCATACTGGGTTCAAGTTGCTCATTGGATCCTGTGGAACAAGTCCCATTTTAGATCCGCGAATTTTGTCATAATCCGCCTGAGTTTTACCGACAAGTTCTTCACCCTGAAGTTTTATAGAACCGCCAGTAACATGACCTGTTCCAGCGAGTAAGCCTAACACTGCCATTGCAGAGGTAGACTTACCTGATCCTGACTCACCTACAATAGCAACCCACTGACCTGGGTAAACGCTGAAGGATGCATTGCGCACCGCATGCACTGTATGTTTTTTATCTGTGGTGAAATCGACTTGAAGGTCTTTAACTTCAAGAATTGGACCTTGCTGTGACTGAAGTTGTTTTAAAATTTCTTTTTTATTACTCATCTCTACCTCACAATCACGCAGTACGGCTCTTTGGATCTAACACATCCTTGACTACATCACCCATCATGATGAATGCAAGCACAGTGAATGCCAATGCTGCGGAAGGATAGAACAATACCATTGGATCGGTTGTTAATAAACTTTGTGCGGATGAAATGTCACCACCCCAGCTAACTGTTGTGGCTGATAATCCGATTCCTAAGAAGCTTAATGTTGCTTCGAGAACAATATATGAGCCTAATGATGTGGTGCCAACAACAATCACGGGTGCTAAAGAGTTTGGAATAATGTGTCGGAATAAGTTTCGAATAGGTGTAGAACCTAGAGCAGTTGATGCTGTATTGAACTCTAAGTTCTTTGATTCCATAACTGCACCACGTGCAATACGAGCAATACCTACCCAACCGAACAAGGTCATCACTAAAACAACCTTCCAAATAGATTGTGTGGTACGGAACATCTGCAACACAACAATTGCACCCAAGAGCATTGGTAATGCTAAGAAGATATCAGTTACACGACTTAGAACTGCATCGATCCATCCACCGAAGAAACCTGCAATTGCACCAATTAATGCGCCAATAAATACTGATAATACTGTTGCTAAAATACCAACGGAGATAGAAGTACGAGTACCGTATACTACGCGTGCATAAATATCGCAACCCTGATTATCGAAGCCAAATGGATGTCCTGGAGCTGATTCGCCTAATGAGTTGTTCAAATCACAGTACAGTGGATTCTGATCTGTGAAAACTCGTGGAAATAGTGCGACAAAAACGATAAAAGCAATCATTAATGCTGACACAATGAACATTGGGTTCACTCGAAGTGTGCGCCATGCATCAACCCACATACTTGTTGATGGTGTGTCATCGTTCACACTGTCTACATCATGTAAAGGAGTTTCTTCTATATCTGCAACAAAACGTCCCTGACCAGGTAACACATCGTTGTCAGCTAAGGTTTCAATAAAGTTATTATCTGACATGAATCAACTCTCCTTTATTCATACCTGATTCGTGGATCGAGTGCAGCATAAAGCAAATCGACAACCAAATTGCACACAACGAAAATCAACATTAATAAGGTCACGATTGAAACAACGAGATTTGCTTCACCCTTTAAAATGCTTTGATAGGTTAAATAGCCGATACCATGAATGTTGAAGATAGTTTCAGAAATCATTGCACCGCCCATGAGTGCGCCTAAATCTTGACCTAAATATGTAACAACAGGTATTAGGGAATTTCGTAAAACGTGGCGGAATAGTACTGAACGGTTGCTCATACCTTTTGCACGAGCAGTTCGCACGTAGTCTTCTGCAATATTCGAGGACACTTCAGCACGTGATAGTCGAATAATATATGCCATTGATACTGAGCCTAACACCACAGCTGGCAGCAGTAAGTCCATGAACCCTGGATCAGCACCAGCGGTAACTGGCAGGATACTCCATTCAATACCGAATAAGTACTGTAATACGAAGCCTGTAACGAAGGTTGGAACTGAGATTAAAAGTAAGGAGACGATAAGAATTATCGAATCAGACCATGTGCCTTTTTTCAATCCAGAAATCGTACCGAATATAACGCCAAATATTGCTTCAAAGCAGAATGCCATTAAACCAAGGCGTATTGTTACTGGGAAAGCGTCTGCAATAAGATTAATAACTGGCTGACCTGAGAAGGTCATACCAAAGTTTAATGTTAACGCATTTTTTAAGAATAATAAGTACTGTATAATAAATGGCTTGTCTAGATTATATTCAGCACGAATTTGTGCAGCTACTGCTTCGTTCACTGCCTTATCGCCAAACATGGCTTTTACTGGGTCTCCTGGCATAGCAAATACCAAGGCATACACTAATAGTGTTGTACCAAGAACCACAGGGATCATCTGCAATACACGGCGCAGAAGGTATTTACCCATTGGTCTCTCCTTCAACTATCTCTTTCATCAGCACGTAATTTATAAACTTTTCTCCTATTAGATATACAAACATAGTCCAAGCACATTTAATAGGTTTATGCCCTGCATATTTTTACCTAATAATTATTACTAGCTTGTAACAATAGGAAACGCATAAATCACTGATTATTCAACGTTTTATAATCAAATAACCCTTTAAACATCAATATTATATAAGAACTACATTACATATTGTATTCATATCAACGTTGAAGAGCGCTTATATAACACATATTTCGGAGTAATAAGAAAGATGGGAGCGCATTGCACTCCCATCTTCTACGTCTCAAATACGATAGTAGTATTTACACACTACTTGGTGATCTGAGTGTAATCTGGCAAGTTCTGCCAGTTCATTACGAAGCCCTTAACACCCTTTGCAGCTACACCGTTTGCGTTGGAGTAATACAATGGGATTGATGGCAAATCACGAAGAAGAATCTCTTCGGACTGCTGATAAAGCTTGTTTGCTTCTTCAGTAGTTGTTGCCTGAGCAGCCTTGCTGATTAACTCATCAAATTCGCTGTTCTTGTAGTCACCATCGTTAGAACCGTTGCCGTCTGCTGCAGCAGTGCTGTAGAGAGGTGCAAGATAGTTTTCTGCGGATGGGTAATCTGGCATCCAACCTGTACGGAATGCACCGGAAATCTGCCTGTTGGAGATTGCGGTACGGAATTCCTGGAAGGTTGCTACTGGTGAAGTTTGTGCGTTAATGCCAAGAGCGTTGTTGATGGAGTTTACAACTGCATCGTAAATTGGCTTTGCGCCACCATCAGCATTGTAAGAGAAGGTTAAAGTACCATCGTAAGGGGAAATCTTGTTAGCTTCTTCCCAAAGCTTCTTAGCTTCCTTAGCATCATACTTTAATACGTCATTACCCTTTAAGGTCTTTGAATAACCGGAAGTTACTGGGGATGTGAAGTCAACAGCAACAGTGCAGTTACCGTTAAGAATCTTCTTGCAGATAAGGTCGCGGTTGATTGCCTTAGAGATTGCTTGACGACGTAAACGGCCTTCTTCTGTTGAAGTGTTGAAGTGCTCTAAACCACTTGGAATGGTGAAGGACTGGAATACAGAACCTGCAGCACTATATGCTTCTACCTTAGGATCGGTCTTGAAGGTCTTGCTTGCGGATGCTGGAACGCTATCCATTACGTCAAGGTTGCCTGCCTGAACATCGCGGTATGATGCTTCAGTATCGGTGTAGATCTTGAAAGTAATACCGTTGTTCTTAGCAACTTCATTACCCTTGTAATCAGGGTTCTTGGTTAATACGATTTCCTTGTTGTGATCCCACTTTGTGAACTTGTATGGACCGTTACCTACTGGATTTTCACCGAATGCTTTTGGATCCTTATAGAAGGATTCTGGCAATGGTGCGAAAGAGGTGTAACCAATCTTAATACCAAATACGGAATCTGGCTGTGAAAGCTTTACAACTAAGGTACTGTCATCTGGAGTTGACAAACCTGATAACTGCTCAGTACCAGTTAAATCGCTCTTCTGTAAATCTTCATAACCTGCGATTGTTGAGAAGAATGAAGCACCAAGCTGAGCATTCTTAGCGTTTGCAGTATAGCTCCATGCTTTTGCGAATGATTCAGAAGTAACTGGGGTACCGTCAGTGAACTTCCAACCGCTCTTGATTTTAATGGTGTATTCAGAAGAATCACTATTTGGTGTGATTGATTCTGCTACTTCATTTTCTGGATTGCCCTTAACATCGAATGATACTAAACGAGCAAACAACAAATCGACAACCTTACCACCGCTTGATTCGTTAGTGTTGCCTGGAATTAAAGAATTCTGTGGCTCAGTGTTAGAAGCAGTGATAACTGCGCTATCGGAAGATGAAGAGGAACTATTGCTTGAGCCGCATCCGCTGAGTAATAATGCGAATGAACATGCAGCTGCAGCAACAGCTAAAAACTTTTTATTCATGCTTTCTCCTTGATTATAATCTTGTAAACGAATCGAATACGATGCATTTACATACCCTACTATTCTTGCGCATAAACTAATCTTGCGCAATGATGCGCCTTAAATTTCTTGAAATATAGACTTTATGTCAAAAAATCAATATTAATTCATTAAAAAATACTGAAAAAATCCTGTTTTAACTATTTAATCAGCAATCTATTATAATATTTTCAGAATTAAATTGCTCTGAATAATTATTTCATATATGTTAATTTTATCTAAAAATATTGATTATTACTATAATATCGCGTGCACTATGTAAGTATTTCAGTAGATACAACGATATTTAATTCGATTCTTATAAGTGTGATTATGCGCGCGGAAAAGCCTGCCCGTAATTATGCTTCAACTCTTCAATAGAAACATGCGTATAACGTTGAGTAGTAGCAAGCGAGGCATGACCTAACATCTCCTGAACCTCACGCAAATCTGCACCACCATTAAGCATGTGAGTAGCCGCAGTATGCCTTAAAGCATGTGGCGCAATATCGGGAACTTGTGATTGCACACTCAACTTATGAATCACATCTCTTACAACGCGAACATCAAGTCTTGCCCCACGCGCACCTAAAAACAAAGCCTTCTCCTGAGCATTCTTGCACAATACGCTTCTAGCATGATCAACCCACATTCTCAGTGCCTTCTGCGCAGGCTTACCAAAAGGTACCACTCTTTGTTTACTGCCCTTACCCATCACAGTTATTGTACGATTCGACCAGCGAATACTATCTAGGTTAAGGCCAACTAATTCTGCCACACGAATTCCAGAAGCATACAACAATTCCAATATTGCAGCATCACGAATCGAAATTGCAAGTTTCTTCTGGTCTTCTTGACTTTTTTTACTCTGCAAACTCGTATCATTCTTAAGCATTTGCTCAGCTGAATACACTCGTTCATGAACAACATCCATAAGCTTCATAACCTGCTCCACACTTAACACTTCTGGAAGATGCATAGAAACTTTAGGAGTTTTAAGAGTGGCAGTAGGGTTAGTAGCAATAATCTCATGTTCAAAACACCATAAAAAGAATTGCCGTACTGCTACAACATTTCTCGCCATAGTTGTTCTTGAAACATGGCTAGAACGCGATGCCATCCAAGCTCGAATATCCTCTAAACGCACATCATCAAGAGATCGAAAACCAGTATCGCTCAAGTATTGCAAACATTCTGACACGTCGTCATCGTACGCGCTAACCGTATGTTCACTATATCCATTATTAAGACGAATATATTGTAAAAACGCGTTTAATGGTTCAAATAAGCTCGTATTATATTCAACACTTTCACTCTTATTATGCTTATTAGTCATCACACCTCCTCTCAAATATAAGTACTTTTACCAGAAAATATTGCTACATCTCAATATACTGCTTGCTATTAATGCTTATAATATAACAGCATGATACAAATCGTCTGCCATGTAACACTTATCCCACACATTATCGGAGTAACATGAAACTACCAGAAACAATCCCCTCGGGAACACGAATTGTAGTGCGCACATTCGCTGGAACTGATTCAGTTACTAAACGAACAAACTACCGTGATTATGTCGGACATGTGCGCTCATGGGACGGAAAAACATTAGATTTACTGCGTGATGCTGCAGCCAACGGTTCACGCCCTGCGCAAAGAATACTTATTCAACAAGAAGATATTGCCGTTATCAAACCAATTCCAGAACGCCCATTTTAAAAAGTGCCAAACCCTTATTTAATGCCGCCATATTGTATAGCTTGCGCATGAATTTGATCATCGTTCTGTAAACTAATACTAATAATGCGCTCCCCTTTTTTAGCACTATCTAACAGATCTTGCTGCCAATGCTCACTATCAGCCACAAACTCACGTTGTTGCACAAGATTTTGAACAGCACCACTCTTATACAAGCGGAAAGGGTTTCCTTGCTCAAAAAACTCTACTAAAGAAGTCATATCTTTCTCTTCAAGATTATCTGCCACCGCGAGCAAACGCTTCGAAATAGAACGAAGCAACTGCGCAACATTTTGTGCATCTTCCTCAACCATAGCGCGAGTTCTATCAGGATCTGTTAATGCAACACGAGTCATATCACGCCAACTTCCAGCAGCTAACAAAGCTGCAATGTTGCGATTAGGATCATCCACAATCTCATTAATAAAAGCAGTTGCAACAACATGAGGCATGTGTGAAATAAGAGCCGCAGCCTTATCATGAACTTCATCATTTAAAACAATACAAGTATTATCAACAGCCTGAGTTATCACCGTAATAACATCCATAAAACGGTGCAATTGCGTATGCTCATCTACGCAAACAGCCCATAAAGCATTGTCATAAATACTAGCGTCAGCAGCAACAAAACCTGATAACTCGTTACCTGCCATAGGATGTGCGCCTACAAACTGATCATATAAGCCAGCCTCTTTAACCTGCTGACTCACTAACCCTTTCACACTGCCCACATCACTAAGCGTGGTTTTCTCAGGTAAACCATATTCACTAATATCATGCAAAATATGAGGCATAACTTTTAAAGGATTGCACAAGAACAGCACATCAAGATCTGAATGCACTAGCTCCTCTAGCGAATCCACACACTCAATGCCCTGTGCTTTCGCTTTTGTATACGGATTATCATGATGATTCCACGCCACAACATGCACGTTACTTGCACTATGTGCAAGGCGCAATGCGAGAGAACCGCCTATAAGACCAAGACCGACAACACCTACTCGCATTACCACAACATTTGCCTTTCTAATAATTGCTGGCCAGCGTTCATATCACGCGCACCCCCCTCAGGAAGCATCCACTCGTTCACAGGAGGATTCGGTAATTCTCGGCGCTCATATACTGCAAGAGTTTTCACCCAATCTCCGCGTTGTAAAATCGTACGCAAAACCGAACGCAAATTCTCCTGCCAAGGAGCCGCATCAATTGTTGCAATAAAACTATACGTGCCATCATGCCCTTTAATTGGTCTGGAAATAAAACTAGTCATATTCAGTCCAGCATCGCGTAACACGTTCAACAAGTTTGCTAGAACACCAGAACCAGTGCTAAGTGGAATAAATGCGATAATACTTTCAAAATCCTGAGCATCGCTACCGCATTGCTCTAATATGCTTCGAGCCTGATTACGTGGAGCAAGCAACAAAAAATCAGTGCGAGCGCCAACATAATCTTGAACGTTCCTTTTCAACACTCGAATATGTGGATATATTGTTTCACAAATTTCAGGAGCTAACGCCAACTGTCCCGCTTGTAAGTCTCTGCACGCGGCAGCATTCGACGTAGTGTTCTGAACGTGCAAATGATGTTGACGAATAAAGTTCTTGCACTGTGCTAAACCATGAGGATGAGCTAATACTTCACAGTCGGCAATATCTTCACCATTAGCAAAATCGTTTTTTAAACAAAAAGCGTTAAAATGAACGGGAGTGCCGATTCGACCAATGCCAACAATATTCTCACTATCAATTAACGCATCTAAATTCGGAACAACATAGCCTTCAACATTATTTTCCCAAGCAATAACACCAAATTGCTCATGATGAGAAACATGTTGAAAAATAGAGTTTGCATCTTCACACGCTTGCAACTCTAGATCAGAAAAATGTGATTCTAGTTTCTGCACATACGCTAAAGCAGCCTGATGAGTAAACGAACCTGACGGTCCTAAATATGCGAGCTTATGTTTCATCATGCAACTCTTCTACTCGTGTTTCTGGAAGTACAAACCATTGTTTTGGAAGTATAAGCACAATAATCTGTAATAGCAAACTACCATACAGCCACCAATATCCCACCTGAGATACGAAATATGGAACACTCACGCTAAAACCGATCGGAACTAGCACATCTCCTGCTATACCCCGACCAGAAAGCAAAACAATTAACGTAGAGCTCGCAATAAGATGCACAGCTAGACCAACAGCGCCATCTCGCTGTCGAGCACACCATGTTGATATACCTAACAGCAAATACGATAAGACTAAACCAATTGGAATATTGTAATACGCTCCAAAACGATGTATGAATGTGCCAATAAAAGCTGTGATACATGCTGAAGCAAACGTGATTAACACGCGAACTGCTACATGCTTCTTATAACTCCACGGCATATTATGCTGCACGTTCTTACTATTCATACTTCAAGTATGCCCCAGTGGGTAGGCAATAAAAAAGAAGTGTGACAAATATTTAAGTCACACTTCTTTCTACAAGCAGCTTAAGTAGATATTTTACTTATTTGCGTTTTGACGACGCTGCTTAGCACGCCACTTATACCATTCGTCACGGCTTAAAATAATCTTGCGAACACGAATAGCTTCTGGAGTAACCTCAACGCACTCATCTTCATTAGCGAAATCAAGTGATTCTTCCAAACTCATCTTAATAGGAGGAGTTAAGGTTTCCAAAACATCTGCAGTTGCAGAACGCATATTTGTCATATGCTTAGCCAAAGTAATATTTACGTCAAGCTCATCAGGCTTATTGTTGATACCAACAACCTGTCCCTCATATACGGAGCTTTGTGGTTCTACGAAGAAGTTACCGCGAGCCTGCAAACGCTGCATAGCGTATGGAGTTGCAGTTCCTTGACGGTCAGCAACCATAGAACCATTCTGACGGGTAACAATAGCACCTGCCCAAGGTGCAAAACCAGCAGAAATGGAGCTTGCAATACCAGTACCACGAGTTGCAGAAAGCAAAGCAGTACGGAAACCAATTAAGCCTCGTGATGGAACAGTAAACTGCATACGAACCCAGCCAGAACCATGGTTACTCATGCTGTCCATATGACCTTTTCGGTCAGCCATCAACTGAGTTACCGTACCTAAATATTCTTCAGGAACATCAATAGTAGTATTTTCCATTGGCTCATGAATCGTACCATCAATGGTCTTAGTAACAACCTGAGGGCGGCCAACAGTAAGCTCATAACCTTCACGGCGCATCTGCTCAGCTAAGACTGCCAAAGCCAACTCGCCACGTCCCTGAACTTCCCAAGCATCCGGACGTTCAGTTGGAACAACCTTAATTGAAACGTTACCAATAAGCTCGCGATCAAGACGATCCTTAATCATACGTGCAGTAAGCTTATGACCTTTACCCTCTGTGCCTGCAAGCGGTGAATCGTTCACACCAAAAGTCATAGAAATTGCAGGATCATCAACGTGAATTAAAGGCAATGGTGATGGATTATTTGGATCAACAATTGTTTCACCAATCATAATATCGTCAACACCAGCAACAGCAACAATATCTCCAGGGCCTGCTGATTCTACTGGCTCACGTTCCAAACCTTGTGTACGCAATAATTCGCTTACACGGAAGTTTTCAATAGAACCATCAACACGAGATAAGCCGTAAGTCTTGCCCTTTTCAAGTGTGCCGTTATAAATACGCACTAAACCTAAACGACCAAGGAAGTCTGAAGAATCGATATTTGCAACATGCGCTTGCAAAGCTGCGCCCTCTTCATACTCTGGCGCAGGAATATTAGAAATAATAGAATCAAATAATGGCTCTAAATTATCATTATCTGGCAATTGACCATTTTGTGGAAGGTTTGCTGAAGCATAACCTGCTTTTGCCGCGCAATAAATAACAGGTAAATCAAGCAGAGCATCAAGGTCAAGATCAATACCCTCTTCAACAACATCCTGCGCTAAACCTAACAATAAGTCAGAAGCTTCGCTTACAACCTCTTCAATACGTGAATCAGGACGATCAACCTTATTTACACATAAAATCACAGGGAGCTTAGCTTCAAGTGCTTTACGAAGCACGAAACGGGTCTGAGGCAAAGGACCTTCGGAAGCATCAACTAATAACACAACTCCATCAACCATGGAAATACCACGTTCCACTTCGCCACCGAAGTCAGCGTGGCCTGGAGTATCGATAACGTTAATCGTAATTCCCTCAGAGTGACCATACTTCGCCGCTAACGGACCTGTGTACTTAACAGCCGTGTTCTTAGCAAGAATAGTAATACCCTTTTCACGTTCCAAATCGTTGGAATCCATCACACGATCCGGCACTTCCTCACGTTCGTTAAAAACATGAGATTGTTGAAGCATTGCGTTTACCAGTGTGGTCTTACCATGATCAACGTGTGCCACAATTGCTACGTTTCGAATATCGCCGCGAACAGCCATCGAAAACCTTTCTTTTCATTCCTGATTTGGGAGGTTATATACATAACCAGAACATGCCGTACTATACAGCAATAACCTTGTGAGATTCTACCCATATTGCTTGACGTTTTTACACTTTTTAAGTGCGTTACCTATTACAAAAAGTTTTTTATTCTTCCTCTTGTTCTGTTTGAGTATAGGTTTGTGGTAAGAATGGAGCCAAAGACGGTAGTTCTTGTATGCTTTCAAAACCCATGTTTTCTAAAAACACATCAGTGGTAACCAGCATACTTGCGTGAGTTTGCTCATCAACGCCATCTTCTTTTATTAAACCGCGAACGAATAAGGATCTAATCACACCATCACTATTCACACCGCGAATTGCAGCAACATCAGCACGAGTCATCGGCTGCTTATACGCGATAATAGCCAAAGCTTCTAACGCTGCCTGAGATAATCTACTAGACTGCTTATCCTTAAGAAAAGCACTAACAATCGGCTCGAAAGCAGCTTTACTAGCAAACTGCCAGCCACGATTTGTTTTGCGAATTTCAAATCCGAACGCATTTTGCTCATCATCATGATTGTATCGCGCTTCTAAATGCGCTAACGCTTCTTCAACTTCATGCGCAGGAACAACGAGAACACGCGCAAAATCCTCAACCGTTTTAGGTGAATCAGTCGCCATTAAAATTGCTTCAATACAAGCCTGCACTCCGCCTGGAAAATCATGAGCGTCAAAATCTAAATACTCAGGACGTGAATAATCATTTTCGTTTGAAGCTTGAGAATTATCCTGAATTACCTGTTGAGACACCTGCGCATCCACTTCTTGTTCCATATTATTATCATCCATCATCTCTTCACCTAAGCATGTAGCACTTGCAACTCGTGCTATTACGCAAAATCACCCTCGCTAATAATCAGATCATCATCACTGTTTCCAACCCAGCGTAACTGCAATTCTTCAAAAGGTTGCTGCTGTTTAAACTGAATAAAACCTTGCTTAAATAATGCTAAAACCGCTAAAAATCTTGCGACAATTTCAATATTTCGCGTAGTATCTTCGATTATTTCACTAAAACTTATTGCACCGTGTTCTGGCAAAGAGCGCAAACGATGCTGCACAATCGCAGACTGCTCTTGCAAATCGACCATCGGAACATGAAGCTGATGTAAAGAAACACTTTGGGCAGGAGCATTAATAAAAGCATGAACTGCTAACTGTGCAAGCTGCTCAGCGGACACATTCCATTGAATATCAGGTAACGTATTTGCCACATTTGCATCAATATAAGCCGGATGCGCATACCGCCCAGAATTTGCCGCAAAACATTCTCGAAGCACATCAGAAGCTTCACGGAATGCGCGATATTGCAACAGTCTTGCAAACAGCAAATCACGCTCTCGCAAGGCTTCCATGCTCTGCTCATCATTCTCATCATCATATGGCAATAACGCCGCCGATTTTGCATCAACAAGAATAGAAGCTACGTCTAAAAAAGCACTCGCCTGTTCCATATCTTGAGTTAAATCAAGAGTTTGAATATAAGCCAAGAATTCTTCAGTAATAATTGATAAAGAAAGCTCAGTTAACTCTAATTTTTTATTAGCAACAAGGCTTAATAACGCGTCAAACGGACCACTATATACTTCAAGATTCACTGAAAACCCTGTTGTATTTGTATTGTGATCTTCTAAAACGTGTTCCTGGTCGCTCATTGTTCTTAACTTACAATTTATAAGTTGTTAGGCGATAATACCTTTTGCAATAAGTTCGCGTGATACTTCGCGATATTCAAGAGAAGTCTTATGGTTAGGCATAAAAATAGTTATTGGCGCTGCCGCAACCGTAGAATCAGGTAGCTTGATTGAGCGTGAAATAACGGAATGTAACACCTTCTCATTAAAAGCTTCATAAATGCGCTGAAGCACTTCTTCACAATGCAACGAGCGCGTATACATGGTGACAAGAACTCCGTACACTTCTAAATTAGGATTAATACGTGACTGTATTTTTTCAATTGATTGCATTAACAATGCCACGCCACGTAGTGCAAAGAATTCTGCAGCAACAGGAATAATCACACCGTCTGCAGCGGTTAAAGCATTCACCGTAAGCAAACCTAAAGAAGGCTGACAGTCAATAATAATCGCATCATACTCGTCACGAACCTTACGCAAAACACCAGCGAGAACCTGTTCGCGACCAACTTCTGTCACCAATTGAACTTCTGCTGCTGATAAATCAATATTTGCTGGAATTATATCAATACCATCAAAATCTGTATGCTGCACTACCTCATGAACATCCAATGATGCGTCAAATAGAAGATTATATATAGTATATTCTGCAGTATTTGGGTTAATTCCTAAACCAACAGTTGCAGCTCCTTGAGGATCAAAATCCACAATAAGAACTTTGCGTCCATATTGGCTTAAAGCACCTGCAATATTTATGGATGACGTGGTTTTACCAACGCCACCTTTTTGATTACACATTGCAATAATACGCGCTGGACCGTGATTTTCTAATGGTTCAGGCGCAGAAAAAGTCTCATAATCTCTACCGAGCATATCCTTAGGCATACTGTTTACCTTATCAAATAACATACCCACATGAAATCGTAGTGTTTATCATTACTACTTTGCACGAGGATGCGCGTTTATATATGTTTCTATTAAAAGTTCAGGGCTAATATGCGTGTAAATTTGCGTTGTTGTCACACTTGCATGTCCTAAAAGTTCTTGAACTGTGCGAACATTAGCACCGCCTTGAATTAAATGAGTTGCAAACGAGTGACGCAAAGTATGAGGGTGCAACGTGACATGTAAGTGCGCGCGTTTTCCTGCAAGCACTATTGCCTCCCATGCTGATTGTCGTGATAAACGCTTCCCCCGCTTGTTTAAGAAAATTGCACGTCGCTCATGCGTGGTCTTACTTTTATCTTCCAATACTGTACGACCATGTTTAATATATTTTTCTAAAGCTTCAATCGCATAAGAACCAATCGGCACTAAACGTTGTTTATCTCCTTTGCCTGTTAGCCGAACTACGCGCTCTTGAAAATCAATATCCTCAAAATTACATCCTACTGCTTCAGAAACACGCGCTCCTGTAGCATATAGAAATTCAAGCAATGCTTTATCTCTTAACACTATAGGATCTAACGAACCGCTCATAGCCGCAGTATCAAGCAGTTTTGTGACCTCGTCTACGTCTAACACGTCAGGAAGTGGTTGTGTCATTTTTGGCGGTTTAATAAACACCGACACATCTTGCGTGTATCCATCTAAAGTGGAAATAAAACGGTGAAACTCATGAATACTTGCAATACGGCGTGCCACACTACGCGCACTTGAGCCAATCTCAGACAAGTGCAACACATATTGCTCAATAAGCTCACGAGAAATATCGTTAAAAGAGTGAATATCATGCTGTTCTAACCATGCAATGTACTGTTGAATATCGGCACTATACGCACTTACAGTTGCAGAAGATAAACCACGCTCCACGCTAATATACGCAACAAACTGCTGATATATTTTTGTAAAATTACGATCCATCTTTTCCTTAACACGATACTAGAACACAATACTATTATGCTGAACATAACGTAGCATACGTCTTATTATTATTCAAACAAACGAAATTACAATAATTCAGTTATCTAAATTATTCTACTCTCAATTATCAATCATCTATCTTAAAAACCACAATTAAAGTCAGTTTTCCACGATTAAAACCACGAGCGTTCACGGTTGTTATATAAAAGAAAACCCCACCATGCGGTGGGGTTAATCTCACACAAAAGTTACTTTGCAACAGGTGCGTTTACATCTGCTGGCAATGCCTTCTTAGCTTCAGCAACAATTGTCTTGAAAGTCTCTGGATCGCTAACAGCAATTTCTGCTAATGCGCGACGATCAAGTTCAATGCCTGCTAAACGAAGACCCTGCATGAAACGATTATAAGTAATGCCTTCTGCACGTACTGCAGCATTAATACGGGTGATCCACAACTTGCGGAAATCAGCCTTGCGTGCCTTACGATCACGGAAGTTATAAGTAAATGAGTGAAGAAGCTGTTCCTTTGCCTTGCGGTATAAACGGGAACGCTGTCCACGATAACCGGAAGCCCTCTCAAGAACAACGCGACGCTTCTTGTGAGCATTTACTGCGCGTTTTACTCGTGCCATATTTTCCTCTGCTTTCTAAGATGACTAAGCTCAGATACCGAGCAACTTCTTCATTTTCTTTGCCTGTGCAGGTGCTAATACCTGATCTTCCTTCAAAGCACGACGCTTACGAGCGGACTTATGCTCAAGGTTGTGACGCATAGCGCTACCAGCCTGCATAAGCTTACCCTTACCAGTTACGCGGATACGCTTACGAGCGGCGGAATTGCTTTTCATCTTCGGCATTGCTGCCCTCCTTGTTACTTGAATGATTACAACAGCAATTATTCTTCTACTGTTGAAGCCTTAGTAGTACTTTTCTTTGCTGCACGTTTTGTTGTAGTGGTTTTCTTTTCAGAAGCACTGGCGGAATCCTCAGAATCTTCTGAAACTTTAGCACTTATTTGAGCTTTAGCAGCTTGTGCTTCCTGCTCTTTTGACTTCTGCTTTGCAGCAAGTCGTGCAGCCTGACGTGCTTGACGTTCTGCACGTGATTCAGCACCACGGCGACGCTGTTCAGACTGGGTTTGAATTTTCTTACCCTTTGGAGCCAAGGTCATGATGATGTTACGACCCTCCTGCTTAGGAGCATACTCAACAGCACCATATTCCTCTACTTCGTTAGCAAGACGCTCTAACAGTTCAACACCGCCAATTGGACGGGACTGTTCACGACCACGAAGCATGATGGTGACCTTAACCTTATCGCCACCGTTTAAGAAACGAATAACATGACCTTTTTTCACATCAAAATCATGAGCATCAATCTTTAAACGGAAACGAATTTCCTTAACCTCAGCAGTAGTCTGATTACGACGAGCTTCGCGAGCCTTAATTTTCTCGTTGTACTTGTACTTACCGTAATCAATTAACTTTGCTACAGGAGGTTTCGCATTAGGGGCAACCTCAACGAGATCAAGGTTCGCCTCTTTAGCTAAGTTCAAAGCAACAGAAGTTGCAATAACTCCAACCTGTTCGCCTTTAGGGCCAATAAGTCGTACCTGAGAGACTTGTATCTCGTCATTAATACGTGGTTCGTCGCTAATGATAACTCCAATCCTAGTGTGTCTGAAAACCGTAATTGAATTCAAGGCATGGCAACATTAATGTCACCTTTATAGCTATATAGCTTATCGCTTAGCGATACCATGAACCCGAAACTACGAAAAATTTCCAGGTGGGGCTTTGCCCACTTTCTTGATTTCTCAAGCCAAGAAAATATACTACCACACTGCTTGACATTTATAAAAAGGCGGAGTTTAACTCCACCTTTTACTCTCATATTAACTAAACAGCTTCAACAACTGGTTTTTCACCATTGTGCACAAAATATACGTCATACCATGT
>JAUMUB010000014.1 GCA_030530905.1 Bifidobacteriaceae bacterium
AATAGTTCATAACTTAATTCTCTGTAATAAGCGCATTTTAGCATCTTACGCTCGCCACGTTTTTATTCGTATTATTTAGAGATTTTAAACTAAACATATATCCACATCATCAGAAAAAACAAGTATACAAGCAAAAATCTGATGTGATATCACTATGAATAACACAGTACAAGCATATACGCTGTTAAACAGACATCAAACCCAAGATGTGAGGAAAATCTATAATGCGAAAATAATTGCATGTAGCTCAGCAAGTGGAGGGGTTGGCTTAAGTACGTTAATTGGCCTGCTCGCAATAATACATGAGGAAAGCAAACAGCAATGTGTGCTAGTTGATTTAGATATACAATCCGGAGGATTGGATGTTCTGCTTGGCTTAGAGCATGAACGAGGCTTGCGTATAGGGGATGTGAGAGCGCCCCTAGGGAAAATTGACGACTTGGCACTTAATGCTGAACTAATACAGTGGCGAAATCATAAAGTATTAGCGCATAATATATGGCACCAAGAAACACCGCAGTGGTGGGAAGTGAAAACCATATTAGAAGCATTACAAAAACATAACGATCTTATATTTATTGATAGTTCGCGCAACGTAAAACGTTTGCAAAAATGTGGTGTAGCAATACATGCGCATATTGTGGCAGTAGAACCAACAGTGTTGGGTATGAGCAGAGCAAAAGCGCACTGTATAGCAATAGCACAACACTACACGCAGTATGAACACAATAAAATACCCTCAATACTGCTAGTTGTAATGCGCACAAGACATGCAACAAAACGAGTGCAGTATGTTACAACGCAAGATGTGCAAGCGTATGTGGAATATCCCGTAGCAGGAGTTATTGAATATGATGCTCAACTCTACAAGCGTATGGATATGGGATTATCCATACAAAAAATATCGCGGAAGAATAAGAAAGCCTTACTATCGCTAAAACGTCTTATTGTAACAGGAAATGCACAATTAAATCGCGCAAAGCATTCGAAGAAATGAGCATAAATGCAACAGCACATTGATTTCGGGCCATTAGCACAAGCGGTGCAAGATGTGAAAATAACCGATATTGTTATTAACAATATAGGAAAAGTGTGGGTGGACTACGGCCATGGTATGAGAGAATATCAACCGCCGATACCATTAAGCACGCCAGAAATAGTGAGAGAATACGCAGTGCAACTATTTGCGCAATTAGGAAAGCGACTTGATAACGCATGTCCCATAGCAGATGCGGCAACACAAGCGGGCGTGCGAGTTCATGCAGTAATCTCACCTATTGTGGCGCAAGGAGCCGCAATATCCATAAGAATTCCGAGAAACACGCATAATACGTTACAAAACTTATTCCAACAATACATGTTCCCAGAACAATGGTTGCTAGTGCTGCGCTCGCTACTTTATAAAAAAGCAAACATTATTATCACAGGAAGTACGGGTGCAGGTAAAACAACGCTGTTAAGAGCCTTATTAGAGCAATGCGATGTGAATGAGCGCATTATAGCGGTAGAAGAAGTAAGGGAATTAGGTTCAGTTTTGCGCGAAAACGCAGTGTCGCTAATAGTGCGTGAAAAGAATGTGGAAGGAGCTGGAGAAGTAACATTATCTCAATTAGTTAAAGCAACATTACGTATGCGCCCAGATCGAATTATTCTAGGAGAATGCCGAGGTGAAGAAATAGCTGATGTGCTGCGTGCTTTTAGCTCTGGCCATCGCGGTGGTATTGTGACCATGCATGCAAACAGTGTACAAGCTGTTCCTGCAAGACTTATAAGTTTGGGACTGTTAGCCGGAGTGACACCGCAAACAGTTAGCGCATTATCAGCAGAAGCGTTCAACGTGATATTGCATTTAGAAAATAATCAAGGTAGAAGAATAATACGAGAAATCGGTGTTCTTTCATATGAAAATCAACAACTTCTTGGTAAAAGAGTTGCAATTTGGGATGGGAAACATACTCCAAAACAAGGCGAATTATGGAAACAATTTGCAAAGCAGTGGGTAGAAAACTCATTACAGGATTATAGTTCTATGCTGCATTTTCCAATCCAGAATGAAAAATCAGATAAACCATTCCCGCAACAATACTTATCACAGTCTGATACGAACGATGACTATGATTTAGATACTTTAACAAGTATTCCTGTTATTGAGTCAAAACATAGCGTAACAACATTATGAAAGAGCAATAATGATACTCGCAATAATGCTCATCATAGCTAGTGTAATCTGCATATATTTTGGCAAGCGATATTTGATATTGCAACGTTTGCAACCAGTAGGCTATGCGGCGGCTGGAGCAGATGTTTTAGAAAATGGGGGCTTGTTGGCAGTGCTTACCAGTATGGAATCAAATTTGCGAAGTGGAGCAAGCCTTATGCAAGCATATGAAGCTATTACCGCGCAGCCGTTACATTTATATGATTTGCGCGAAGATAGAATGCAGAAAATATTGCAAAAATATGCTTTGCCATATGAGAATACAAGCTATGTGCGTATGGTGGCTTATGAGCTGTGCATCGTATTTAGAATTACGAAAGAATTGGGGTGCGGTGCGGCGCAATGCTGTAATGCGGTAATTAACTCGTACAAACGTTTATTACAAACATACGATTTGCGAACAAAAGCTTATGCTTTGCCACAAGCAACAGCAACTTTGCTAAGTTTACTTCCATTAATAACTGTGGGAGCAGGGTATGTGTTTGGCGCTAATCCTTTACAATTTCTTTTTGGCTCTTTAACGGGATTGATATGCGTGTTTACGGGAGTTGGTTTATACGCAATAGGAGTAATTTGGGTGCAAAATCTTATGCACACTCATGAACACAATTAAATTCTTGTAAGAGAACAAGCATGAGGGTTATTTGCGGTAAATTTGGTGGGTGAGAAGATGAATATTATTATTGCCATCATTTGCATATTATTAAGTACATTTTGTTTTAGATCATGGAAGAAAATAATTGTGCTTAATAGGGATATTATGCAACCAGCGAAGTGTACATATCAGCCAAGTAATACCACAATTATTGAAATAATCCGAGTGGCAATTGCGCAAGGAGCTTCAATCCCAACAGCTATAGCTTCACTTGCAAGAGCAATGCCGTACAGCATTTTGAGCAGAGATTTAACAGCAGTATCAGAAAAAATTTTAAAAGGATATTCCTGGGATGACTCTTGGTTGTCTTCAAGTATACAATCCGAAAATCGGGCAATTGTGCATTGTCTGTATAATGCACTTACCGGCTCATGGAAACAGGGTGCTTCACCAAATAGTATGCTACAAAATCTAAGTGAGCGGTTAGATATGCAAGAAAAACTTAGCATAGAAAAAAGCGCAACAGCTCTTAGTGTGAAATTGCTTATGCCTATTGGCTTATGCTTCTTGCCTTCATTCGTAGTAATTGGTGTTATACCAACCGTAATGTCGTTTGTGTAAATCAGTTAACCACATGTTAGGTACTGTGAATGAAATGCAACACATGCTTTGCATAATAACAATGAAGAAAGGAGATGACATGAAAAAAATATACATTCGTGCATATGCGCGTGTGCAACAACAGGTCGATAAATTAAGCGAACGCATTACACAGCATTTAAAAACACAAGATAAAGGCGCAATCACAGCAGAATATGCAATTGTGCTTGTTGCTGCAGCGGGATTTGCTGCACTTTTAGCAGTTATACTCAAATCTGATGCTGTTCGTGAAGCCTTAGCAAATCTTGTAAAAAATGCTCTAGATACGGCGTAAACGAACTGAGAAATCATGTACTGGAACAAATCACAGCATGTGAAAAAGATAAAAACTCGAATTTTACAATGCGATAAGGGAGTTGTAACAGCAGAGTTTGCGTTAGCTTTGCCCGCAGTGATACTTGTTAGCGTTTTATGCATTGGCGGTTTTCGTTATGTGAGCGCATCAACTCAATGTTATGATATCGCTTCTATTGCCGGACGGAGTATGGCAATAAGTGACGATTTTGTGGCGGTCAACAATAGTATTCGAGAACAATATGGTTCTCGTATACAGATGCAGGTGCAAAGCAGCGCGAATAGTCATAAGATAACGGTGAGCTGTCCAGTAGTTTCTGAAGCGCTGCACACAATTGTGCCTACTCGAGTGGAATCAACCGTAGTGGTGCCTAACAATGCTTAAAAGAAAAATTATGTGTGTATTTTGGAATAAATATGATAAAGGAGCAGGAACTCTATTAGGAATATTAATAGTTTTATTAATTGGTTTTTTGATGTCTGCTGCTTTATCATTCTCGCAATATGTAATACAAGGCATGACTGTTCGCATGGTTAGTGATGTGGCGGCAATTTCAGCAGCGTACGCAAATTATCAGTATGAAAAGCCGGCCTGTCAGGTGGCAAAGAATGTTGTAGAAATAAACCGCATGGTGTTAAAAAACTGTTTGATAAGTGGAGAAGATGTAATTATAGAAGTTGAGAATGCTACGAAAACTTTTATATTTCCTAAACAGAAATTCACTTCAAAAGCAGGCCCTGCGCCATGCGGCGATAAGTCCTAAAAAATATAGCAATAAAGCGGTTAAGTATGTATAGTAGTGTGATTTTTACAAGTAGCAAAAAATGATTTGCAGAAAATAAATATAGCAATAATTGAAAATATTATTAAGTGATTTACTTGAGATTATTCGATTATTTAATGTTATTCTATTAATTATGGGAAGTAACTTGGGGACTATTGCTGTTATTGGGAATGATGCAGCAAAACATGGCAAAGCAAAAAAAATTTGTGAGTACGTGTTTGAAAGCTTACAACGTGCTGGCGAAGAGCATGGTTTTAACTGTATTGACATAACCGGAGATAGTTATAATAGCTCGCTACATAATGCACGTATTCATGCAAATGACTATGATTACGTAGTGGTTATTGGCGGTGACGGCATGGTTTCCCTAGGAGTGAATGCAGTAGCTGGGACGAATAAACCGCTTGGCATTGTTGCTGTTGGCTCTGGTAATGATTTTGCGCGTGATCTACGATTGCCAATCGATCGTGTGGATACTGCGATTGCTGGCATTGTGGGTGCACTTGTTCGTGGAACATATGTTGATTTAGATGCTGGTTGTGCGATTGTGCAACCTTGCGAAGGTTACGAAAATAGTGAGTTATTTGACGAGAAAGATCAGCAGATTCACCGATATTTTGCGGGTATTTTAGCTTGCGGACTTGATGCTGTGGTGAATAATCATGCGAATAATTCAAAAATAGCTAATGGCTCATTGCGATATTTAGCAGCTGTGCTTAGCGAAGTACGAAGATTGCAACCATATGGCTATCATGTTCGCGCTGAACTTCATGACGGTAGCATTTTTGAAGAAGATGTTATTACCCCATTACTGTCCATTGCTAACTCACGTCATGTTGGTGGCGGTATAGAATTATGCTCTTACGCAAAGCTAGACGATGGCATGTTGGATATGGTGTGGGTACATCATATGCCGTCTTTCCGTGAGCTTACGCGTGCAATTTCAAATGTGTACAATGGGAAACTACTCGAAACGTCACTGTTTCGTTGGCAACGAGTCCGCAATGTGGAAATAACGCAAGCTGAGGAAGGTGCTGAAATTCCAGTTTTGATGGCAGATGGCGAGATTGTTGGAAATGTTCCAGCAAAGGTGAGTGTTCATGGCAACTTGTTACGAATACTTGTTCCTCCTGCAGTTGCGCATTACACGAATTTGCGTGTGAATAATAATTAATATTATGACTATCCTACAAATGTTGCGCGTATCGTATGCTAATGCACGCAACACTTGTATTGGCATCAAGAATAGTAGTAGAAGGTGTACATAGCAAGAAACTGAGTGCGAATATAAGAGTTATTGCAAGCTGTAGGCAGATTCGTCAATGTGTAGAATTTGCTCAGCAACTTTTTTTAACTCGCTATTCTCAATTTCAGGATGAGTGCGCAACGTTGAAATTACACCGTTTACCATAATTAGAACTGTGGTACGTAAATGGTTAATAGGGCATGTATGCGTTTTGAAAAAGTCTTTAATAGTATTTTCGCATAAATAGTCTGTGATGCGAGTGACTAAATGATCGTAAAAATTGACGTATAACTGTCCGTTGCCAGACTGTACCATTTTGTCGCTAAACGCGCTATTTTCATTACTAAGTTTACGAGCAAGACTAATAATATTATCTAAAGCACTGCTAATATTATTCTTTTCACGTTGCATGTCCCAATCTTTAACTTGTTCAAAAATATAGTCACTCACAGCGTCAGATAGATTTTGCGCCATGGATTCCTTATTTGGGAAATAATGGTAGAACAGAGAGCGGGTTACGTTTGCACGCTTTGTGATATCGCTAACAGTAATATGAGTAAAGCCTTTTTCTAGGCATATTTCGTATGCGGATCTAATTATTGATTGGCGAGTTGCCTCGGATTTCTTTTGATGTTTATTTAAATCTCTGTTTAGATTCATCTTATTGCCTATCTTCGCAAAGATGTTATTTCGCTTTACTGGTACTGTTTTATAATCTACAGAATTTTTTAAAATTGTCAATTTTAGCAAAAATGTTAATTTTTATCAGAATTTATGAGATTCAAAAGTGTGTCAGTAAATATTGTATGGTGTTATGGGTTATTCTCATTTTCTAAATAAATAGTTTTGCGTATAATGTGTACAGTAGATTTTAAAGTACAGCAGCAATGCATTTCACGATTTTACTGAGAATGTAAGGTATAAAAATTATGGGTTTAGCGTTATACCGCCGTTATAGACCGGATACATTTGATGGTCTTATTGGGCAAGATCAGGTTACTGTACCTTTAATGAATGCTTTGAACGAAGGTCGACTTACTCATGCTTACTTATTCTCAGGTCCTCGAGGCTGCGGTAAAACAAGCTCAGCGCGAATTCTTGCACGTTGCATAAATTGTGCAAAAGGTCCAACGGCTCACCCATGTGGAGAGTGTGAATCCTGTGTAGAGCTTGCCACAGGTGGGTCAGGTTCTATTGATGTTATTGAAATTGATGCTGCAAGCCATAACAGTGTTGATGATGCGCGTGAGTTGCGTAAGCGTGCCGAGTTTGGACCATCACGCGATAAATATAAAATTTTTGTGCTTGATGAAGCTCATATGATCACTCCACAAGGCTTTAATGCAATGTTGAAACTTGTAGAAGAGCCACCGGAGTATATTATCTTTATTTTTGCAACAACAGAACCTGATAAGGTTATTGATACGATTCGCTCAAGAACGTACCATTATCCATTCCGTCTTGTTCCATCTGAAATAATGGCACCGTATCTGCAGAAAATTTGCGAAAAAGAGCAGATTAATGTTGAATCGGGCGTGCTGAATTTAGTTATGCGCGCAGGTGGAGGCTCCATGCGTGACACCTTATCGGTACTAGATCAACTAATGGTGGGTGCCTCAGAGAATACGATTACATTACACAATGCAGTTTCACTGCTCGGGTTTACGCCAAACTCACTTATTGAGGACACTGTTGATGCTGTGATTTCACAAAATGGCGAACAGTTGTATGACATAGTGCAAAAAATTGTTGTGGGTGGATATGATCCACGTCGTTTTGTGGAAGATTTACTTGCGTATTTACGAGATTTGCTTGTTTTAAGCTATGGTGGTGCAGGAGCGCAGCAGGCGTTGAGTAATGATTTTGCTCAAGAGCATATGGATGTGTTAGAGCGTCAAGCACAACAGTTAGGTCTTGTTCGTATAAGTGAGCTTGCGCAAACAATTAATACTGTGCTGCAAGATATGTCGAGCGCAAACTCTCCACGCTTATTATTGGAGATTTTAGCTGCACAACTTTTATTATATCCTGCAGCAGGTAAGCAAGTGCCAGAGCCAGCAATGCAATCAGAGAATAGTTTTGCCAATGCAGGTGCACGACAGGTAAACTCCAATATGAGTGGAAGAAATGGCGGTGGATTTATTGGCAATAAGCAGCAACAGACTAAGCCTGTTCAGCAAACAGCGTCACAGCAAGCACAGCAGCAGGTTGCATCTCTAGTTGAGGCTGCCAAGCCACAAGATCAGCCTATTAATACCTCAGATTCTCAAGTTCCGACTAGTGATTCCGTTGCTAGTAGTACAGCAAAGAATAAGGCTGCTCAAGCAGGTGCATGGCCTGAGGTTGCAAACGTAGGTACGGCAGCTAACAGTGCTGCGCAATCGGCTTCAGCGCCAGCGAATAAAATAGCTTCATTTGATCAATCAGATATGCCAGCAAATTTTGCGCAAAGTGCGTATTCTAATGAGGAAACGCAAGAGCATTGGAATCATGTGTTGCAGTCCTTGCCTACTTCAATTAGAGCATATGTGGACAGTGATCATGTAACTGGTATTCGTCATGAGCAGCGGGCAGAAAACAAGTTTGTTCTTGTTATGACATTTGATAGCTCTTTAAGCCAACACGCTTTTGCTTTGGGTGTAGAAACTGAAAACGGTGCTAGCGTAAAAGCAGTGCAATCAGTAAATCAGGCTGTGAAAAAAGAATTTGGTGAACACACTACTATTGCGCCTGCAGGTCAAGCTGCGAACGGAGAAACAGTTGTTGCAATCCGACAGCTAACTCCTGAAAAGTTGGCGGAAGTGAAGCGTGAAATTGCTTTAGCGAGAACCAAGAAGCTTATGCAGAAAAGTGCTGCGCAGTCTCAACATAATGAAAATAATGAGAACGCAAGCAAATCTGCTAAAGAAGATCAGTCAGACCAAGAAGACACGCATCATACGGCAAATCAAGATGATAAAACTACTACAAATCATCTAACTGCGGATGTGCAAGCTCAATCTGAAGAAACCTCAACTCAGCCACCTGTTAATAACGAGTTAGTAGATCCTTGGGCTATAAAGCCAGAAACTACTGAAAACACTGAGCAAGCAACACAAGAAACTTCCAAGAGCGATAATGAAGCAGATGATGAATCTCAATACTCTTTTTCTGACGAATCAGTCTCTCAGTCTAATCTGATGAGTATTGAAGAAGTTAGTAAATTCTTTGACGCAAAATCAGTAGAACAAGTAACAAAAAAAGAACTAAAAGAGAGAATGAAGAAAGAAAAGACGGAATGATATGGCAGCATTTGATGGCTCAATACAACGACTGATTGAAGCATTTGCGAAATTACCAAGCATTGGGCCAAAAGGCGCAACACGATTAGCGTTCCACGTGCTATCTTCTCCGCGTCAAGAAGCTCAAGAATTAGCAGAAGCTTTAATTGCCGTAAAAGATAATGTACGATTTTGTGAAATTTGCGGTAACGTATGTGAGACAAGTCCTTGTCCGATTTGTGTGGATTCGCGCAGAGATCGCAGTACAATATGCGTTGTTGCAGATCCACGAGTGGTGATGAGTATCGAGCGTACGGGTGAATATAGAGGACTGTATCACGTGTTGGGCGGCACTATTAATCCGATGGCGAATGTGAGTGCAGCAGATTTGCGAATTGCTCAATTGCTTGAACGCTTACAAAATCCAGAGGTTAAAGAGCTTATTTTTGCGTTAAATCAGGATGTTGAAGGCGAAGCTACAGTCACATATATTTCTCGTCTTCTCGCACAAGTGGATATTCAAATAACCCAATTAGCAAGTGGTTTACCTGTGGGAAGTGACTTAGAGTATGCCGATGATATTACTCTTGGTCATGCGTTAAGTGGCAGAAGATCATTGCATTAAAACCGCTAAATATAGGTAATCGTTTTATGAATAATGCATTAAAATAATTTACAATAACTATATTCAAAATATTTGTGACAGCAAAATTGTGTTAATATAGCCAAAATGCCGTATATTGTGAGTACAATAATGAGAGAAAATTTCATTGTATGGATATAACGAGGATTCATTGAAATTTTTTGCATACAATCGGCAGTAATATATAAATTATTAGGATTGGAAGAACGTGGCACTCATCGTACAGAAATATGGTGGATCATCAGTAGCAGATTCCGCCTCAATCAAGCGTGTAGCGAAGCGTATTCTTGAAACAAAAAATGCTGGCAATGATGTAGCAGTTGTTGTTTCTGCGATGGGCGACACAACCGATGAGCTTATCGACCAAGCATTAAGCATCGATTCTAATCCACCTGCACGTGAGATGGATATGCTTATGACCGCAGGAGAGCGTATTTCTATGAGCCTACTTGCAATGGCAATTCACGCAGAAGGTTCACACGCGTACTCCTTCACAGGTTCTCAAGCTGGATTTATGACAGACGCTCGTTTTGGTGCAGCTCATATTAAATCAGTAAAACCAGATCGTGTTCGACGCGCACTTGATAAAGGAAGCGTGGCAATTGTCGCAGGATTCCAAGGAATGAATGAGGGAGGCGACGCAACAACATTAGGTCGTGGTGGTTCTGATACTTCCGCTGTGGCGCTCGCAGTCGCATTGAATGCTGATATTTGTGAGATTTATACTGATGTTGATGGTGTTTTTACTGCAGATCCGAGAATAGTTCCTAGCGCTCGTAGAATCGATTTCATTGGATATGAAGAAATGTTAGAAATGTCATCCTGTGGTTCGAAAGTTTTGGCATTGCGATGTGTAGAGTATGCACAGCGTTTTAATATGCCATTACACGTTCGCAGTTCTTTCTCACATCGTCGAGGCACAGTGATTGCGCCAGAATCTAGCGATATTAGCAAATTACCAAATATTCAAGAGGTATAGGATAAGGAAACAATATGAGTGATAATCAAATTTCTATGGGAGATTTATTTCCAGATCTAAGCCCAGAAAATCCAATTATCTCTGGTGTGGCACACGATAAAAGTGAAGCTCTGGTCACTTTACGCCGTATTCCTGATGAACCAGGTGTAGCCGCACGAGTATTTACTACACTTGCCGACGAAGGTATCAACGTGGATATGATAGTTCAGGCAAGCGCAAGTACGGGTACTGCTGATATTTCTTTCACGTTCCCAGGAACTGAAGCACAGCGTGTACAAAATGTTATGGAAGAGAATCATGATATTTTGCGCTATGAGTCATTTGACGTTGACATGAATGTTGGTAAGGTCGCAGTTGTTGGTGTGGGCATGAAAACTCACGCAGGCTTAGCTGCTCGATTCTTTAACGCATTAAGTGATAAGAATATTAACATTTTAATGATTTCGACATCTGAAATTCGTATTGCAGCTTTAGTTCCGCTAGATCAGCTTGATGAGGCGATTCGTGCTTTGCACACCGCATACGGTTTAGACGCAGATAAAGTAGAAGCAGTTGTTTACGGTGGCACAGGCCGCTAAAGAGGTGTAATAATATGGTGCAAATCAACGAAAAAGGTGTTAATGTTGCTGTTCTAGGTGCAACCGGTCAGGTTGGCATGGTGATGCGTAAGGTCTTAGCTGAACGTAATTTCCCAGTGAAAAATTTGCGTTTTCTTGCTTCAGCGCATTCTGCGGGAACTGTTTTAACATGGCAAGGTCATGATATTGAAGTAGAGGATGTGGCAAAAGCTGATTTAGCTGGCATTGATATTGCTATTTTCTCTGCAGGCGGCGGCACTTCTGCCGAATGGGCGCCAAAATTCGTGCAAGCAGGTGCTTATGTGATCGATAATTCTTCTCAATGGCGTATGGATGACGAGGTTCCTCTTGTTGTTGCTGAAGTAAACCCTGAGGATATTAAGAACGTTCCAAAGCGTATTATTGCTAACCCTAATTGCACAACCATGGCTATTATGCCGGTGTTAAAGCCTTTAGATCAGCGTTTTGGTTTGCGTCGTTTAATTGTAAGCTCATATCAGGCAGTTTCAGGTGCTGGTCGTGCTGGCGTAGAGCAATTGCTTAATGAAGCTAAGGCTGCTATTGAGCAAGGTGCTGATCAATTAGTTTTTGGCGCAGACTCGGTGAAGTTCCCAGAACCAACCAAGATTGCTCGTACTATTGCGTTTAACGAGGTGCCGTTTATTGGTTCTATTGTGGATGATGGCTCACAAGAAACTGACGAGGAGCAGAAGTTACGTAATGAAAGCCGCAAGATTTTGCATTTGCCAAATCTTAAAGCATCCTGCACTTGTGTTCGTGTTGGAGTGTTCACTTCTCACGGTATGAGTGTTAATGCAGAGTTTGAACAAGCTGTTAGCGTTGAGGAGGCTCGTGAAGTTTTGCAGTCGGCTCCTGCAGTTGAATTGGATGATATTCCTACTGCACAGCTTGCAGCTGGTAAAACACCAAGCTTTGTTGGTCGTATTCGTGTCGATCAGGCGGTTGATGATAATCGTGGCTTAGCATTTTTTGCGACTAACGACAATTTGCGAAAGGGTGCCGCTCTTAATGCTGTGGAGCTTGCAGAATTAGTGGCAAAACAATATTTTGCTGAAGAATTATAATATTCTCATATTGTTTGCGTAACTATAGGCAATTAATTTATACAATAAAGCAGTCGGAGTTTTTCGGCTGCTTTATTGTATTATTCGCAATTTTTCTGAAATTATCGTGTTGTAGTACGTAATTTCCAAGCAAATAAGCGTATATACACTCTGGTGTAATTGAGCTTAGGGGTAATAGTACCTACAATGGAAGTATGTCAAAGGCAAGTCGAGAAGCAAGTAAGCAGTTAGAGCGTATTATTGCGCTAGGATACCCTGATGTTGCTGATATGAGTGAGGACTCGTTCAGAGCACTTGCACAGCCACTGATAAAAGCATTAGAGCAAAGCGATTTGGATGAGCGAATCCTATTAGTTCCTACGCGTGAGCTTGTCACTCCAGAATCTTTGATTGCGCGTACAAGCATTAATCGTATGGCTGGTTTTACAACTATGCCTCCGCGAGATATTGCTAGTTTCTTACCTCAAGACGGGTTTGAACCACCTGAGGGTCCTTTTTATCTTGTGATCGAGCCTCATACTGGTACATGCTATGTGAATCGTGAGCCGGATGTGGCGCGAAAGCTTATTGACGCAGATAATCGAATTCCTTTAACGCTTGAAGAGGGGTTGGCAATCGCAACGCAACATCCTGAATGGTTGTTAGAGAAGAATGGTTTTAATCTTTTAGGTTCACGAAGTGCTGACGGCCGAGTGCCGAGTATTTGGATGAGTCAGTCTGTGCCACGTTTAGGCTCAGTTTGGCCTAATTCAAAGCATACTTGGCTGGGAAATGCTTTTTGTGTTGCGCGCCGTGGTGTAAGTTTGTTTAAATAAACAATAAATTATTATTGCTAGTGACTGAGTAAATACTCATACGCAAGTTGTGCAAATAATATGTGCTACGTGTAGTTGATTTAAAATTGTGGTAGATATTTTACTATATAAAATCGAGAATTAATAGTAGTAACGAACCGAGTATTGTATGTATCGAACAGTACTTTAAGGAGTTATGTATGTGTGCACAGGATGATTCTGTTTTTAACTTAGCTGAACAAGCTGCACAAAATGATGGTGGTGAGTCTTATCGTGCTTCATTACGATATGTGGGTGAACCTCAGCAGCCAAGCGGAATGCCATATAAAAAATATGTGGCTTACAATAAGCAAATACCGTTTGACTATCCAGAACGTACATGGCCTGAAAAAGTATTGCATCACGCTCCACGCTGGTGTTCGGTTGATTTGCGAGACGGTAATCAAGCTTTAGTGAATCCGATGGATAAATCACGTAAGCTCCGCTTCTGGAATTTATTGATGATGATGGGTTTCAAAGAGGTTGAAGTGGGTTTTCCGTCAGCTTCTGAAACTGATTACTCGTTTATTCGCATGCTTATTGAACGCGATCTCATTCCAGATGATGTGACTATTGTAGTGTTAACTCAGGCACGCGAGCATTTAATTCGTAAGACGTATGAGTGTTTACGTGGTGCTAAACGCGCGGTAGTGCATTTTTATAATTCAGTATCGGTTCTTCAGCGCGAAGTAGTGTTCCGCAAAGATAAAGAGGGTATTAAAAGTCTTGCGGTTGAGGCTGCAAAATTATGCAAGAAATTAGAGGCGGATGCAGGAGATACGGATATATATTACGAGTATTCTCCGGAATCCTTCACTGGCACAGAGCCTGAGTATGCGGTTGAAGTTTGCAACGCTGTGATTGACGTGATACAGCCAATTCTAGATCACAAGATGATTATTAATTTGCCTGCAACTGTGGAGATGACAACTCCGAACGTGTTCGCCGATCAGGTTGAGTACGTTTCTAATAATCTTGAAAATCGTGAAAGCATTGTGCTTTCGCTGCATCCTCACAACGACTGTGGTATGGGCGTAGCTGCGGCTGAGCTGGGTTTGTTAGCTGGCGCAGATCGTATTGAAGGCTGCTTACTCGGTAATGGTGAGCGCACGGGTAACGTAGATTTAGTTACGTTGGCATTGAACTTATTAGTACAGGGCATTGATCCGCAAATTTCTTGCTCCCAAGTGCAGGATATTCGTAAAACTGTTGAATTCTGTAATCAGCTTGCGATTGATGAACGTCATCCGTATGCTGGAGATTTCGTATTTACTGCATTTTCCGGATCACATCAGGATGCGATTAAGAAAGGCTTAGAAGCTCGCGAGAAAGCTGCCGAATCTGCAGGTCAGAGTTTAGAGGATTACATGTGGCTTGTACCGTACTTGCCAATTGATCCGCAGGATATTGGTCGAAATTATAAGGCTATTATTCGTGTGAATTCTCAGTCTGGTAAAGGTGGCATGGCTTACTTGCTTAAGGCAAACCATAATCTTGATCTTCCAAAGCGTTTGCAAATTGAGTTTGACAAGATTGTGCAGAAGTATGCGGATGATTCTAAGGCTGAGGTAGTTGATGAGCAGATCTGGTATTTGTTCAAAGACGAGTATCTTCCTGTTGCTGATATTAGTGAAACAGAGGGGAAGATTCTGCGTGATGTTGGCGGCAAGGAGCTGCCAAATTGGGGTCGTTTGCATTTGCAAAAGCTGTTGTTATCTTCTGGTGAAGAATATGGTGATACGTTGGTAAAAGTTCAGCTTCGCGATCGCAATTTCCATTCTGATACGGTGAAGGGATTGCGTGAACTTTCTGGAGTGGGAACTGGTCCTGTTGAAGCGTTTATTAATTCTTTGTCGGCATTTAACATTGAGGTAAGTGTTTTGGACTACGTGGAACATACGATGACTGCAGGATCTGATGCAACCGCAGCAACATATATTGAATGTCAGATCAGTGATGGTGAAGAGCAGAGAGTGATGTGGGGTGTTGGTATTGATGCTTCGATTGTCACCAGCTCGTTGAAAGCAATTATTTCTGCAATTAATCGTTTTATGAGACTTCGCAGCTCAGAAAATAATTAATAACATATTAATTAGGCGTATAAAATTAGACCGTTTTTATTGACTCCTGTATCAATAAAAACGGTCTTTGTCATCTTGTAAATTTTATAAGTAGAAAAATATTATATA
>JAUMUB010000015.1 GCA_030530905.1 Bifidobacteriaceae bacterium
GTTTTTGCAATATGAATATACTCAATTTCGTTAATATCATCAACTTCAGCTTCCTGAGCAGTTTCAAGCGTATAAGAAAGCGTTTTAGTGATGATTGAAGATGATTGATGTAATTCTTCTAAAGAAAAATTCTCTGCATCGCGAACAGCTTTTGTTAGTGCACTGCAGTTTTGATGTCCCATAATAATAATGAGATTTACATGCACTTGCTCAACTGCATATTCTAATGAAGCTAACGCATCATCTTCAATAATAGTGCCGGCATTGCGGACGGTAAATAATTCACCTAAACCACAGTCGAATATGATTTCAGGAGGTACGCGTGAATCAGCACAGGAGAGAATAGCTGCATGAGGGTGCTGCTCATTTACTAAAGATTCGCGAGTATGAACGTCTTGCAAGGCATGTTTTGCTTTACCTTGTGTAAAACGGTGATTGCCTGCTAGTAAATAGCTTAAGGTCATGCTTGCTGATGTTGATTCTTCAGCCATTTTATTGCCCCATTTCGTCTAATGCTAACCTCTAAGATACTCAATATACAAGTCTTTAATTATATGAGTGTGTATTATGCATTTTTAAATATATGATTAGGTTCACAATTCTATTTAATTTATTGAAAGTTGAGCTAAAATAGTAGTAAAAATATCGATATAAGGAAATGAGATAGTAATGACTTTACTTCAGCATGAAATCACAGATTTTACAGTAAATTCTTTTCAAAATGACGAATTCACCGAGGTTAGTAAAAAAGATTTACTTGGACATTGGTCAGTAATGTTTTTCTACCCAGCTGACTTCTCGTTTGTTTGCCCAACAGAGCTTGAAGATTTAGCAAACCACTATGAAGAATTTAAGAAGATTGGTTGTGAAATCTACGGTGTTTCTTGTGATACGCATTTTGTTCATAAGGCTTGGCATGATACGAGCGAGAAGATTGCTAAGATTCAGTATCCATTGCTTGCAGACCCAACCACAGTGTTAGCTCGTGACTTAGATACATATAATGAGGAATCCGGCATGGCTGAGCGTGGCGATTTCATTATTAATCCTGAAGGCAAGGTTGTTGCTTACGAAGTGATTTCTTCAAATGTTGGTCGTAACGCAGATGAGATTCTTCGTCGTGTAAAGGCTTCTCAATTCGTATATGAGCATGGTGATCAGGTTTGCCCTGCAAAGTGGGAGCCAGGTGAGACCACATTAGAGCCAAGTCTTGATTTAGTAGGTCAATTGTAAATTTTACTCATGTTGTTGAGCATGATTGCAATTACAACAATAAGGCGTTAATATGCACCCCTCCGTGCGTGGAGGGGTGTTTTGTAAGTGGCGAAAGAAAGTATAGTTATGCAACAAAATGATATGTATGATGTGATTGTTATTGGTGGAGGTCCCGCAGGTCTTACAGCAGGATTATATTTGGCTCGCGCTAGATATCGTGTTCTAGTTTTGGAACAGGAAGCCTTTGGTGGACAGATAACAATTACTTCTGAAGTGGTGAATTATCCTGGTATTGCAGTAACTGATGGAAAACAGCTTACGGAAACTATGCGTGAGCAAGCCCAGAATTTTGGCGCGGAATTTATGTTAGCTCAGGCAACTGGTCTTGAAGTTCACGATGATGTGAAAGTTGTTCATACGAATCGTGGCGATTTTAAGGCTTTTGGTATTCTGTTAGCAACTGGTGCAAGTCCTCGCAAACTTGGTTTTATTGGTGAAAAAGAGTTCGCTGGTAGAGGTGTTGCATATTGCGCTACTTGTGATGGTGAGTTTTTCACTGGTAAAGAAGTACTTGTTATTGGCGGTGGGTTTGCAGCTGCTGAAGAAGCGGTATTTTTAACAAAATATGCGAGTAAAGTCACTATTCTTGTTCGAGAAGATGATTTTACCTGTGATGCTGCTGTGGCTGCAGAGGCTAAGAATCATCCAAAAATTGAGATTAAATACCATACGCAAATTGATGAAGTGAAGTCTGAGGGCGCTTCTGGTTTAACTAGCGCTGTTATTCATGATGTGCATTCGAAAGAATCTTCAGAATGGAAGCCTACTACGAGTGATACTTTTGGTGTTTTTGTATTTGCTGGATATGTTCCTAAAACAGAACTTGTTCAAAACGTTGTAGAACTTGATGATCAGGGTTATGTTATAACGCGTGATTATTTGCAGACTTCTGTTCCAGGAGTGTATGCGGCAGGTGATTTGCGTGTGAAGAATTTACGTCAGGTTGTTACTGCAACTGCTGATGGTGCGATTGCTGCAGTTGAGCTTGAACGCTATGCAAAGACTATGAGTGAAAAAACTGGTATTGTTCCTAACAGGCCAACAACTTCTGCTACACCTGAAGCTGCTAATAAGACTATTCAGCAAGATGCCAGCACAAGTTCTGAACAATCTGGTGCGTTTAGTGCAGATGTGTTGAAACAGTTGAATATGGTATTCTCAAAGCTCACTAAGCCTGTAATTTTGCAACTTACGCTTGATAATTCGAATATTTCCTCACAGTTAGAGTCCTTTATTACCAATCTTGTTGAATCAAGTGACTCACGTTTAACAATGGAAATAACTCGAGTTGAGCAAAATGCTTATGATGCATCTGAAGTACTTCCACAAGCTTTACCTCTTGTGCGAATTTGTACTTTAGATGAGGAGAAGAATATTGTAGACAGCGGTTTAGCATTTCACGGAATTCCAAGTGGACATGAGTTTAATTCGTTTATCTTAGGAATTTACAATGTTGGCAGTAATGGTCAGGGTATTGATGAAGATTCATTACAAAGAATTAAGTCGATTACAACTAATATTAAAATTCAGTTATTAGTGTCCTTAACTTGCACAATGTGCCCTGAAACAGTGCTATCTGCACAGCGTATTGCTTCGTTAAACCCAAGTGTTCAAGCTGAAGCATATGATATTTCTCATTTTGAGGATATTAAAGATCATTATGATGTGATGAGTGTTCCTTGCATTATTATCACTCAAGAGGACGGTTCTCAAACAGTAGAATTTGGTAAGAAGAATATTGCACAAATGCTTGATCTTATACAAGCGTAATTAAATTAATTACATACAAACTAAGCACTTATAGTTTTGGCAGGGGCTAAAAACCCCTGCCAAAACTATTAAGGATTATATAATCCTTTTAATAATGATTACTGCAAATCATCCAGTATTTTGTAAACCTGCTGCGACACCGGATACTGTGCATAAGATGAGGTAAATGTATCCAGCTTGTTGATCCTTACTCAATTCTTCCTTATCAACCTTCTTACGCAAGGTGTCAAGAGCGAGAACCTGTGTAAGGGAAAGCACGTCGACATAAGGCGAACGAATTCGAATAGCCTGTCCGAGTACGTGACGATGTTGGAGTGGCCACTTATCGCCGACAATACGCAATACCCACTTATGAGTAAGTTCCATCTCTTCAAGAACCTTGTCGCGTAAATCATCACGATCGCCTAATGCTAAATACATTTTTGCGATTCGTTCGTCGGTTTTTGCAAGCGACATTTCGATATTATCGATGAATGTGCTGAATAATGGCCATTCTTCATATGCTTTACGTAACGTGTCTAAATCGTTAAATTCTTGACATGCGCTACCCAAACCATACCATGCTGCTAGATTGATACGAGCTTGCGCCCATGAGAACACCCATGGAATTGTTCGTAAATCGTCTAAAGACTTCGCACCTAAACCACGCTTTGCAGGACGTGAACCGATTGGAAGCAAGCCGATTTCGCTTAATGGTGTCACAGTGGAGAACCAAGGGGCAAAATCTTCGCTGCCAAGCAAGTCGAGGAAACGTTCGTGTGAGGCCTTATCTAATGCAGCAGCCATGTCTGCATACTTCTTAGTCATCTCCGTATTTGCTTTTTCAACGCTAGGTGATGACTGTAATAAGGTTGCTGCAGCAACTGATTCTACGTGTCGAATTGCTAGAACAGGATTGCCGTAGCGTGCGAAAATAACTTCGCCCTGTTCGGTGAGCTTGAATCGGCAGTTAACTGATCCGACTGGCTGTGCAAGTACTGCACGGTTTGCAGGACCACCACCACGACCAACAGCGCCGCCTCGACCGTGGAATAAGGTGAGGTCAATATTATGCGATTGTGCCCATTGTGCAATGCGCTCTTGCGCCGAATGCAATGCGAGTGTTGCGGAGGTTGGGCCAGCATCCTTGGAAGAGTCAGAATATCCAAGCATGACTTCCATCTTATTATTTGTGGCTTTTAGTCGAGCTTGTACCTCTGGAATTTTAATAATTTCTTCAAGTACTTCAACGCTGTCTTGTAAATCCTCAAGCTGTTCAAATAGTGGAATTACGTCAATGGTTGGCACATCGTTAGGGTTTGCAAAGGCGAGTCGATTGAGTTCGAATACGTCACGAACGTTACTTGCGGACTTTGTAAATGAAATGATGTATCGACGCGCTGCCTTTATGCCATTGCGCTTTTGAATTGCGCCAAGAGCGCGGAATGTGTCAAGAACCTCTTGAGTCATTGGCTGTAATGGTCCGCGTTCACCGTGTAAGCCATGTTCGCGAATATCTTCAAGAGCGCGTGAGTGGACTACAGAGTGCTGACGGAATTCCATCTCAACCATGTGGAATCCGAATGTTTCTGCTTGCCAAATCAGATCTTGCAAAGGGCCATATGCTGCACGTCGTGCGTTTGCTTGTGCAAGTGAACGCTGTACGATCTTTAAATCATTGATGAAATCATCACATGAAGCATACATTAAGTCAGCATCACGATCAATGGTGTAGCGTAAACGGTCTGCCATAACAAGCATAACTGCACGATGTGGCTCTTTGGTGGAAATAACCGATGCTTTATCAGTTAGGCGTTCGCTCATCTCTTTTTGTCTGCTCCACAAGCTCAATAATTCAGTGCTTGGAGGAGTTGTTTCAGACTCCATGGTGAGATTGCGACCCACAGTACGAGTTGCATTTTCTAATGCTTTAATAACGTGGTCACTGAACTTGCGAGCAACTTTTCGGCTCACTTTTGCAGTGACGTTTGGATTACCATCGCGATCCGATCCAATCCAGCTTCCTGGGTGGAAGAATGCAGGGCATTCTGGTTCAACTAAACCAGCTCGATCTCCTAATAGCCAATCGTCAAAGCGACGATACACTGTTGGAATAGTGTTGAACAATGTATTGTCAAAAATGTCGATAATAGTATTTGCCTCTTCAACTGGAGTAGGCTTTTTTAACGCAATTGGAGAGGTGCGGAATAGTGCGTCAATCTCAGAATAGAGTAGACGATAGTTCTCTTTCTTATCACTTCCGCCTAAGTAAGCGTGGTCTGCTAACAGTTTTGCAATTCTGCGGATTTTACCTTCGACTGCTTTACGGCGAGCTTCGGTAGGATGCGCAGTGAATACTGGGTGGAACTCTAACTTTTCGAGAAGTTCCTTTGCTTTTGCAGGACCCATTTCAGCGATTAACTTGTGATAAGCGCAAGTCATCTCGTTTACAGGATCAATGGATTGTGATTCGCTTACTTCGCACTCTCGCTGATGTAATACTGCTACTCGATAGTTCTCTTCACACAAGTTCGCTAAGTGAAAATATGTGGTGAATGCTCGTGACAGTAATTGCGAGTCATCAATATTAAGAGATTTGAGTATTTCCTCAGCTTGTTCAAGACTATGATCTTCAGAACTTGTTTCACTAAGAACATTTGCAAAATGCTCATTACTTGCGGTGACTGCGTATTCGAGTACGCTGTCGAAAGTTGAAAGCATTTCTGGATTATACTCATCGAGAATTTCACGTAAGATCTGTAAACACAAATCCATATTGTGTTTTAGTGAATCCGGTAGAACACGTTCCTCAGGACCTTTGGTTCCAAGACCAGAGGTGACGATGGTTGCGTCTGCTGGTGTTATTTGCTCATCTTGCACTATGTACCTCCTTTTCTGAACCCTAGGTTGCTCGGTCTGTTAATCCTCTACGCTCTTGCGTAGGTTACTGGAATATCTGTTGCGAGCCCAGAGCCTATAGTTCAGTGCAGATAACGATATTCTATGACGTAATATGTGACATTTATGTAATAACGGGAATGTTGTTTATATATTGGTCAAAAAATGGACATCTGTGAAACAGATGAATGAGAACAGAATTAAAATTTTCAATGCTGAAATGCTAACAAAACGTATCGTTTACCTATGAGATAACATACTGAAATATACTCATCTCATATATTGTTCATAAATATCTCAAAATATGTACTATGACGAGTATAAACGCATTATGGCTGTGCCGTAAGCTAGAACAGATTATAGCAGTTCTGTATGTGATGAACATTGGAGAAGAATTAGCACTGAATAAGATCGCGTATACACGTCACATTTTCATACCAGAGGAAGAAATATGCCTTCACAATTATCTGCATTAGAGATAGAGGAAATTAAGCAAGATTTAGATAAGCCTGTTCAAGAAGCTGGCTTATCTGCAAAAACAAGCATTATAATGCGAGTAGGCAAACTCGATCTAGCAGCAGGAACAGGAAGTTTCCGCGTTAAAGAAATGATGACACGAATTGCTTCAGCATTACATGTGCGCATACGAACTGATGTGAATTTAACCAATATTGAAGCAATTTGCACTGATGGTAAATCTCGTATCGCTGATGTTGCAGACTTACCGACAGTAGGAGTGAACACAGAGCGAATTTGGCTACTGGAACATTTCGCCGATTGGATACATGACAATCTTGGAATTGCACCAAAATATCATGTGAAAGCAGCTATTTCAGATAGTATTATGAATAATCTTGACAAGCCACAAGCTGCAAAATCAGTGATGAAATCAGTTGCGAATGCGCACGAAGAATATAAGCTTGCGCGAAGCGTGACAGTACGACAAGTACACGAAAAACTTGATGCAATAGAAAGTAGAAAACCACTATATTCTCCGCTATTTTCTGCATTTGGTTCAGCTGTGGCTTGCGCGGCATTCGTTTTCTTACTCGGTGGAGGTTTCTACGATATCATCGGTGCGTTTGTCGGTGCAGGTATCGGCCATTATGTGCGTCGCCTCATGTTTGCAAAACGGTTAAATCAGTTTTTCGTAACTTTTATATCAGTTGCAATTGCAGCGTTAGTGTGTACAGGAGTGTTACGATTAATCGGTTTATATGATCTGGTTGCGTTAGAGCATGATACTGCCTACATTGGTGCAATGTTGTTTGTGGTTCCGGGATTCCCATTAGTTACTGGCGGCCTGGATATCGCAAAACTCGATTTCCAATCAGGAATACAACGCCTTTTTTACACATTATCTATTATATTAATGGCAACATTTGGTGCGTGGATGGTTGCGGTTATGGTGCATCTCAATCCACAAGGTTTTGCAACCTACCATTTAGAACCAGGTGTGCTGTTAGTTTTACGCGCAATAGCTTCATTTCTTGGAGTATGGGGGTTCTCGGTGTTATTTAATTCACCACAGAGAATGTGTTTTGTGGCAGGAATTATTGGCGCGATAACTAACACATTGCGATTAACTTTAACTGATTTCAATATCTCGCCAGAAATTGCTGCATTTGTTGGCGCATTATTAGCAGGATTACTTGCAACTGCATGGCGACGACTTGTGCATTATGGCAAGCTTCCAACATTTTTAGGATATCCAAGAATATGTTTGACCATACCATCAATTGTGATTATGGTTCCAGGAATGTATATGTATCGTTCCATGTTTAATCTTGGCCAGTACGAAATATTAGAATCATTGCATTGGGGAATTCAAGCATTTATGGTTATTATCTGCTTGCCAATTGGTTTAGCCTTTGCTCGAGTGCTTACTGATAAAAATTGGCGATATGATGTGTAAAACACATAAAAATATTATGTAATAATAGTTTAAATATAACAAAAGCTGTTATATGCCAATTGTTGACATGTAACAGCCTTATATATTGTATATAAAATGTATTAATACATCATGCCCATTGCTTCACGAACTTGATTCAAAGTCTCTTCTGCAATAGCAGTAGCTCGTTTATTGCCATCACGCAAAATATCGCGAATTGAATCCATATCTTTTGCAAGTTCAGCACGGCGCTCACGATGAGGTGCTAAGAAGGTATTCACTGATTCAATAACATATGCTTTTAATGCTCCAGCACCAGAATCACCAATTTCAGTAGCAATATCCTCAGGTTTACGGCCAGTAACCAAACTTGCAGTGGTTATCAAAGCGGATACTTGAGGACGATTAACAGGATCAAAAGTGATGCGGCGCTCACTATCTGTCGGGCTTTTCTTAATAAGCTTTGTAGTTTCTTCAGCAGTTGCACCAAGCATAATCGAGTTACCATATGATTTGCTCATCTTGCGGCCGTCCAATCCTGGAATTTCAGGGGTGTCAGAAAGAATTGCCGCTGGTTCTGGGAATACTGGATTCTTTTTAGCATAACGCTCATTGAATCGGCGTGCGATTGTACGAGTGATTTCAATATGAGGTAAATTATCTTTACCAATTGGTACAACGTTTGCTTTGCAGAATAAAATATCGCAAGCCTGATGCACAGGATATGTGAGGAGTAGGCCTGTGAGTGTATGGCCCGAAGCTTCCATTTCTGCTTTAACCGTAGGGTTGCGATGGAGTTCAGCTTCAGTAACCAAAGATAAGAATGGGAGCATTAACTGATTTTCAGCAGCGATTGCAGAATGTGTGAAAATCATTGTTTTCTCAGGGTCAATGCCTGCTGCCAAATAATCGAGAACTAAATTCAACACATTGTCAGCAATATGTTCTGTGGTGTCGCGATCAGTAATAACCTGATAATCGGCAATAATAATATTGGTATTTACGCCGCGATTTTGCATTGCGACACGCTCTTTAATAGAGCCAAAGTAATGACCTAAATGTAAACGACCAGTTGGGCGGTCACCTGTAAGCATGGTAAATTTACTAGGATTTTCAACTAGTTTTGCCATGGTTTTTTCTGAACGTTCTTGGGCTGCAAGAAAGCTTGCACTCATTTCATTACCACTGGCAGTTACATGGGTATCAGAAGTCATTTTTGATCCTTTAAGCAAAAAAATTATATAAAAATATCGTAAAAGTTTAATCAGACAATGTATAGATGCATAATTAGTGGTAATCTCTTATATGATGAATAGATTGTAGTATACGTAATTTTTACTAGGGGGTCAGATGGGTCGCGGACGGCAGAAGGCTAAGCAGCAGAAGATTGCCCGCAAATTAAAGTATCTGACTACTGATACCGATTATGACGAGCTTGCAAAAGAGTTAAGCGCACAAGAGCAGAGTGCTTATTCTGAGGATCTTCCTGAACAAATTGAGGAAGATTCGCAAGCGTTAGAATCTGAGAGTAGTCAACTATACAATGATGAAAACTCTGATGATTTAGATGATTATGCAAAATGGGCTGCTGAGGCTGCAGCAAAGGCAGGAAGTCAGGAGAAAAGTTCAGCAGATAAGCCTAAGCATAAGCCATTTAACATGCCTCTACCTTCTTCGTTGAAGAAGCCTAAAAAGTAAATCGTATGTTTATCTAAATGCCTGCTTTGAGCAGGCATTTTTATAGGTGCAAAGTGACTGCTTTCTAGTATGTGGTAAATTTATGCAATTATGCATAAATACATATGATTTTTAAAATAATATAGTTAGTGTCGAATTGGAATATAAGCGCTTAGGTTATCACGATCTCCAACGGCACTAATATGTCCTGATTTTTCTTCTTCATTCCATGTGGTTATGCCAGATGCAAGACGTAGCCAAACACTTGGCGTAAGTTCTATTACGTCAGGAGGCGTGAGATTATGCGGATCTGAGGCAGGTCCTTCAAGTATTTTGATTGCTCCCCAAGGTGCAACTCGGAGTTCAACACCCTCGCCAGAATGTTGAATTTCCATATAATGCAAGGTGTATCGTACCGCCATTGCCCACGTTTGTTTATCTAATATTGGATTGTATTGAATACGCAGTTCAAACGGTGCTTGAAATATGTGTTGCACTTCAGCTTCATTAAGCCACTTTTCCCAAGCTTTTTTGCCTTTTTGAATATCTTGTTTTCTGATTACAGACATACTCTTATTGTGCAATAATCGACTGACGAATTTATTATGAGTGTATAAATTTCTCGGGTTTGTGTTGTGGATAAACTAATGCTATTATCTTCTAATGAAAACGTATGCATTTTATTTCGTACAGCTATTATAAAATAGAATGTGTTAGTTGCCATTTTATCGAAGAGGAGTTTTTCAATGGCTACAAATTACGCACCAGCATCTCCTATTACTTCTGATGAGCTTGTAAGCGAAATCAAGGAGCAGCTTAAGTATTCACAAGGTGTGACCGTTGAGCGAGCAACTGCTGCAGATATTTATGTGGCATCTGCAAAAGCGGTACGCCGTCACCTCATGGATGCTTGGATGACAACTCAGAAAGATATGGTAGAAGGCAGCACTAAGGCTGTTGGATACCTCAGTGCTGAGTTCTTGATGGGTAAGCAGTTAAGCAATGCTTTATTAAACGCTGGATTAACCGAGCAGTTCAACAAGGCAGTTGCTGAACTTGGTTTCACACCAGAGCAGGTTATCGATGCAGAATATGAACCAGGCTTGGGTAACGGTGGTTTAGGCCGTCTTGCAGCATGCTACATCGATTCCATGGCTTCACTTGGTGTTCCAGCTTTCGGTTACGGTATTCAATATCGTTACGGTATTTTCAAGCAAAAGTTCGATGAGAACGGTAAGCAAATCGAAACTCCAGATTATTGGCTTAGCAACGAAGATGCTTGGGGTCACACTGATTACGAACGTTCACAGCGTGTAAACTTCGGTGGTCAGGTTGTAGAAAAAGATGGAAAGCGTGTTTGGGAGCCTGAATGGGCTGTGCGTGCTGTGCCAGTTGATTACATGGTTCCAGGCTATGAGTCTGGCCGTGTTAATACTTTACGTTTATGGTCAGCAAAGTCCTATGATGAATTTGATCTTTTAACCTTCAACAAGTCACAGTACTTGGATGCAGTTCGTCCACAAGTTAAAGCTGAAAATATTTCTAAGATCTTATATCCAGAAGATTCCACTCAAGAGGGTAAAGAATTACGTTTAGAGCAGCAGTACTTCTTCGTATCTGCATCTATTCATGACGCAATCCGCGTATTCTATCCAGGTGAAGAAAACCCTGATTTAACCACATTCCCTCAGAAGATCACATTCCAGTTGAATGATACTCACCCTGTAATTGGTATTCCTGAGTTAATGCGCGTCTTAATTGACGAATACGGTTACGATTGGGATACCGCATGGGGTATCACCACTAAGACCTTCAACTACACTTGCCACACTTTGCTTCCTGAGGCTTTGGAAGTATGGTCAGCATCCTTAATTGGTAAGTTGTTACCTCGTCACTTAGAGATTATCGAAAAGATCAACGAACAGTTCGTTGCAGATCTTAAGGCTGCAGGTGTAGCTGAGGATCAAATCGGTCGTATGCTTATTTATACTGGTGGCAATGATCCAGTTGTTCGCATGGCTTATTTAGCAACTTACGGTGGTTCTTATGTAAACGGCGTTGCTGAGCTTCACTCACAGTTGCTCAAGGACGTAACTTTGAAGGACTTCTCCGATGTATATCCAGCAAAGTTCACTAACGTAACTAACGGTGTTACCCCACGTCGTTTTATTCGCTTGGCAAACCCACGTATGTCTGCCTTAATCACCGAAGGTTTAGGTAGCGATAAGTGGTTACAGGATCTTAGCGAGCTTAAGGGCTTAGTCCCATTAGCTGATGATGCTGAGTTCGTAAAGAAGTTTGCTGAAGTAAAGCAAGCTAATAAGCGTGATTTCGTTACTTTCGCAAAGAATGCATACGGATTCGATATCGATCCAAACACCATGTTCAACACAATGGTAAAGCGTTTGCACGAATACAAGCGTCAGGCTTTGAAGATCTTAGCTGTTATTTCCTTGTATGCTGACATCAAGTCCGGCAAGGTTGATCCAGATACCTTAGTACCACGTACCGTATTCTTCGGTGCAAAGGCAGCTCCAGGCTATGCAATGGCTAAGGAAACTATCCAGTTAATCAACAATGTTGCTCGCGTGGTAAACAACGATCCTGCAACAAAGGGCAAGTTAAACATCTACTTCCCATGGAACTACAACATTGAGTTAGCTGAGAATTTGATTCCTGCAACTGAATTGGATGAGCAGATTTCACAGGCGGGTAAGGAAGCTTCTGGTACTGGTAACATGAAGTTCGCATTAAACGGTGCACTCACTGTTGGTACTCTTGATGGTGCTAATGTTGAGATTCGTCAGCTTGTTGGTGCTGAGAACTTCTTCTTATTCGGTATGACAGTTGAAGAAGTTGATAAGCTTTATGCTGAAGGCTACGATCACGGTGGGTCTGCAAAGTATTATGAGTCTGATCCTCGTTTGAAGCAAGCAATCGACATGGTTGCTGACGGTACATTCTCCAACGGTGACAAGAGCACGTTCCAAGCATTGGTGAATGATTGGTTAACCCACGATTACTTCATGACTTTGGCTGATTTCGGTGCTTACATGGATATTCAGGCAGAAATTGAAGATACTTATCGCGATACTGCTAAGTGGACTCGTATGGCAATTCTTAATGTTGCAAATTCTGGTCACTTCAGCTCTGATCGTTCTATCGAAGATTATCTTGAGCGTATTTGGCACACCGGTGCTTTAAAGTCATTAAGGTAAGTAATATTTCAAAGTAAACTTTAAAAAGTCTACGAATGAAGGCTCTAATACGAAAGTGTTAGAGTCTTCATTTAGATTTGCTTGTATTGTTATTGTTAAAGATTATTCAAATAATATTTGTATAAAACTACTGTTAAAAATATTGAAATGTTTTATTAGAAAACGTCAAAATACAATAAAAGCGTTACGAGTAAAGTAAGCTCGTAACGCTTTTTGTGTTTCTGCGCATTTTATGCTTCTGCAGGGGCTTCTTCCTCATCAGTATCGTTGTTTAAACCAAGGTCAACTGGTGAAGAGCTGTTCTCCCATGGTTCTTCCCATGGATCGTAGTATGGATTTTGCTGCTTATAAATGTATAAAGCGGCAAGTGCTGCAAGTAAACCACCGAATAATAATGCGAAGAATTTCCATCCACTGGACTTATTTTCCATAATGATGGCTCCTTTCTGGTATAACTCACATGAGTATTCTTACCGTATGTTGTATATCTTAGTCCCTTAGTCTATATTTATAAAGTTACATCTTATTTTTGGCGTGTATTAATGCTTGGAGGCGTTATGCAGAATCTGAATATGCGCAAGTTACAACAATTATGGCGATTTAACGAGCCTGTTATTACGTGTGCGATTATTGCCATTTGCGTATTAATGTGGTGTATTGAAATTATTACATACTATTTCATGCCTCAGGCGTACAACATGCTAATGAATAACACAGCTTTTGTGTCATATCTAAATTCTCATACTGCATACTCGTGGTTTACTTCAATGTTTGTTCATGCGCCAAATTTTACACATATTGCGTTTAATATGATGAGTTTATGGGTTCTTGGTCGCGAGCTTGAGAAATTAATGGGGCATTGGAATTATTTATTCCTGTATATAATCTCTGGTCTGGGTGGTGCTGCAGCTGTTTCATTGTGGTCATTGGTATCTCATAATCTGATGGCGGTATACGGTGCTTCTGGTGCTATTTTTGGGTTGTTTGCCACAATGTTTGTGGTGTACCGCCGTACGGGCATGGAAATGCGTTCTATTACTTTGTGGCTGATATTGAACCTAGCGTGGCCTTTGTTTGTGCCAAATATAGCTTGGCAAAGTCATTTAGGCGGCTTTCTCGCAGGTGGCATACTAGCGGTGTTGCTAATTTATGGCTTAAAGGGGTTGCGTAGTGCCTCGCTATCTAAGCGTTCTTTAATTTACGGCGTTCCTTTAGCGATCGTGCTATTTGCTGGAATGTATGCTTTCTTATATTTTGCGTTTTAAAGTTTAATGTTTTAGCGTGGCTAACGCGGTATTTGTGTTTGCGTGTGATGTTCGTGTAGAACGCAGACTCTGCTGGAACATATGCATGAGTTATCCACAATTTTAGGTGATAAAGTTATATTTATGTGGAAATATTGCCATATTATGTGAATAAATCTGTGGATAATGTGGATAACATGTGTATTATTTTCGCCATATTTGGTAATAATCGCATTATTGTAAGCGTAATAATGTGTATAACTTTTATAGATACTTAAATGTGATATTAAGAAATCAACGTGAAAGATATGGGTTCTTCTAAAATAAAAAATATGGAAATATCATCGCGTTTACGAGATTTTATTCGTGAACATCGCCAAGAAAATGTGCAGCAACTTGCGTTACATGCAGGTATAACAAATCCTCAAGAACGTACATGGGTATTAGAACAGATAGCAGGTTGGCAAACAGCTGCTCAAAAAATACCTAAAATTGCCGCATATGAGGATATTATCTATCCTCCACATATTTCCATGGAACAATGCTCTTCGCAGCCCAGTGCCGAATATAAGCACTATATTATGAATAGTTTATTAGGGGAGCAATATACTTTTGCAGATATCACAGGTGGTTTTGGAATAGATTTCACATATTTAGAAGGTAGTGCAAGTAAAGCGTATTATGTGGAGTCACAAAAACATTTATGCGATATTGTTGATCATAATGTGCAAGTCATGGGCATGAATCAAGCAATTATTATGAATAGCACTGCTGAAAATTTCGTAAAAAATTATTCTGACTCAAAATTATCATTCGTATACATTGATCCTGCACGACGTGATAGTCACGGTGAGAAAATTTTTGCAATAGAGGATTGCACGCCAAATATTCTAGATTTATATCAGAAAATATTTGTGCTCACACCATATGTGCTTATAAAATTATCCCCAATGCTTGATTGGCAGAAAACCGTTAAAGATTTTCAAGGATATGTGAAACAAATACACATTGTGGCGGTTGGTAACGAGTGTAAAGAATTACTTGTACTGTTAGACGCGCAACATGGGCAGGAGCAGGCAGTAGATGTATACGCTGTGAATATGCCGGCACAACAAGCAGAAGAACGCAATATATTACGATTAGATGAGGGCAAAGAGCATAAAAAATTTAGTGAAGATATCTCACAATTCCAACAGTATTTTACTTACTATATGCACGAAGATTACAGTCAACAATTTTCTAGCTTAAGTAATTCTGAACTACAGCAACAACAGTATTTATATGAGCCAAATGTTGCGTTGTTAAAAACGGGATTTTATCAGCAAATTTGCCAAAAATACAATGTGCGTCAGATTGGTTTACAAAGTCATTTATTTGTGAGTAA